>JBEBWH010000232.1:0-5365 GCA_040392305.1 Bradyrhizobium sp.
TCGGGATTCTCCCTGTGCTGTTCCTCTGGAAGAGTTTGGCGGCAGATGCTGCCGGAGGGAGCCGGCACGACATGCCGGGCAGCAGCGGTCGCCGCTGCCGGTTCCGGCGTTCCATCATCGGCAGGCGCATGAACGGTCGCTACGGTGTTGCGCAGCTTAACCTTGTCGCCGCGCATGTTGGCGCCGATCGGCTGCGCCGACTTCTTGCTGACCTCGCTGGCACGCAGGAGCGGCGACAAGGTGATGAGGTCGGATGTCCGGCCGCCCGCGCTTTTCCGCTTCGTTCGTCCGATCAGCTCAGCCCGTTCCAGATCCGACAGGGCTTTGCGCACGGAACGCTCGGAGAGGCCGGTATCCGCCGCGAGCCGTCTCTGGCTCGGCCAGCACACCTCGTCCTTGGAGGTGCGGCGTGCCACAGCGAGCAGGACGAGCTTCACCGTGGCCGGCAAATCCGTGCACGCCCAGGCCGCATCCGTCGCTGCAAAACTCATCCGCCCGCATTCCCATCGAAACATCCGAATGCAGGCTAGCCGGCGTCACTTGCTGCCCGAAGCCGTTTAAACCCAAAGGGTCTTTCAAAACCTCCTGAGGTTTTGAAACAGCAGGGGTCCCCTTCATCCGGGCCTCTCAAGACCTCGCCTGATGAGATGGATCCGCATCGCAGCGCTCAGGCTGACCTTCGCGGAAGGCCTGCCTCCCTTGAGCCAAGGTGATCCTGGCTGCAGTTTGGCCTTGGCAAGCTGGAAGGCGTTGCGACACATGTTCCGATCAGCGGCCGGGGCATGCTCGAGCATCAGAGCGATGACCTCGTCGGCTGACCACCAAGTTCGCGGATATTCGTCGAGAATGGCCTCGGCGATCTGGACGACGCGTTGCTGGACCTCGCCCATGACAATCGTCGGCTGTCCCGGCCCCAACCTGCGACCGATGACGGGGGAAAACATCACCTGCTCAGGCTTCTTTCCATCGGGAAGGTGAAGACGCATTGCCTCCCAATCCAGCCAAACACCGGGAACGGCGTCGGGGTGAACCTCGACGAAATCCGACGTGGAATCCATCCGCGCAAACAGCCGGATCTTCTTGGCAGCCAAGATCGCGTCGACGGCGGTCCGATACTCCCAGGCCAGCCGCCTGAGCGCCGCGATCGCGGCGTTCATATCCTGAAGCCGGAATTCGATCGGATCGGAATAGGGTTTGATCTGCCAGACGAGTCCTTCCCGCAAAGGCTTGACCGGATCTGCCGGCGGCGCATCGGGACAATCGAACTCATCGATGGTGACCGCAGGAGGAATGGCGCGCCCGAGCTTGATCTCCAGATCCGTGGGCTCGCGCGTCTCGGGCTCCGCATCGGACCAGACCCGGGCCCAGCCCCGGTCCAAGTCGACCCAGGCTTGCGCCGATCCTAGGGTGAACTGGTAAACCCCTTTTCCTTGGCCGGCTGGTTTTCCGCCCGCCTCACGCACAAAGTCATAGAGGCAACGCGCGATTTCATCGAGCGTTTCGGGCGCGGCGGTCATCGCGAAAGACGGCAGATCCGCCAAAGGCGCGCTACCAGACGGCGGCATCCGATTCCCCTCGATTGTCCCGATCCGGCGATCACAGCATGGCCTCATGATCGCATGACATCATGGTCGCATGACATCGTGGATACGGACTTATCGTACGCAATCACCCCTCCGCTAGCTCAAAGAAGAAGATTTCAGCGCAGGTTAGGCCGAACTGGCTTCGGACAACTGATCCGGCTTTTGCCGATAGGGATCATCCACGTCGAGGCGGTCGGCCTCGGCAAGGAGGAAGGTAATATGCTCTTCGATCTCCGTCGGGTCGATGCCTTCCTCCCGATATTCGGCCAAGAGCCGATTCCAGGCGCGATCCACGTTGCCCCGATAATATTCCAGATAATCCCGGTACCGCCTCCGGCAACTCGCAGCGGCGTGATAATGGTCCCAATAGGGCTCCGTCAGCGCGTGGAGCGCCGAGCTCTCCCGGGCCAGCCGGATGGCCATCTCCCAGTCGACCTCATGCGGCTGATGCGGCGCGGCGATCGCCACGGCCCGCATGTCCCTGAGTTGGAACAGTAGGTCGCTGCGCGAGAGGCTTGCTTCGCGCTGCTTCACGGCCGGCAAGATATTCGCGCAGTCCCCGCAGATGAGCATGATCTCATGGCGGTCGATCCACTCGCCATACTCGTCCTCTTCGTCATAGCCGTCCTTGACGGCGAACTCGGTATGCCGAAGGAGTTTCCCCGACCACTGTCTGCGAGGGTTGTTGGAGGAGCGGATGGTCTCGGCCTTGGCGCGATCGCAGCCAGGGCATCTCCAATCCGCCCCGGCCGCGTTCCACAGATCGGCGGCCCCTCCACCATCATGTGCGGCGATGTCTTCGGGGGAAGGGATCTTGACCGCGCGCAGTCGGCGCTTGGCGGGATTTGAGGCAACCCCCGCCCGCGACACCGAGCGCATGGTGAAGGCCTCCAGATCCTTCGAGAATAACCTTCCGGATCGGAAAGCAGGACAGAGCGGTGGAGATAACCGAGCATGCCCAGTGGCCGCGGCGCTTCGGCGGGCGGCAGGTTTCCCTCCTCCTGGGGCATCTCGCCGTTGGCGATGATCGCGAAAATCATGTCGAGAAAGCGGATACGCTTCTCGAAATCGGCTCGCTCCGCCTCGAAAATCTGCAAGGCGGCGGTCACGTCGACATGATGTTCACCATTGGCCACCGGCGTGATGAACCGGCGAATCTCGCTTGGGCGAAAGCTGAAGTCCCGGGGAATATCGGGCAACCGCATCTTCGCCGTTCCATCGGCCGCGTTGCAATCGAGGCAGACGAGTGTCGGCGCGAAGCGTGCCAGCATCCGCGAGCCGAGCTTCCGGAAATGCGCGACGCCGGGGGCAATGCGGCGGGCCCAGTCGGTCCCGATCTCGTCGCGCAGCCGCGCCTTGAGGCTGTCTCCGAGATGGTCATGATGTATGTCGAGGCGGGCCAGCAGAACGCGATTGCCAGTCAAGCGGAACAGCTCGGCCTTCCGTCGGCCGCAGCCAGGGCACTCCCAATCTGACCCCACGGACGCCCAATTCTCATCGAGATCCAGCCGATCAACGCCGAACCGGGCGAGCGCCGCCTTGGTTGCCGCGCTCCAGGCGCCATCGCGTCGGATGAAATGGCGATCGAGGTCGGCATCGCCGAACGAGGTGAGATCCGGAACCGCGAAGGTGATCTCGCGCCAGCGTGGCCCCGTACCGTTCTCGTCGCGCGCCATTCGCTCGCGCCTCTCAGCCGACAGGTCCTGGACCATCGGGAGCGAGTGATGGCGGCCGCCGGGCATCGATGTCGGCCGGTCCGTTCTGCAACACCATCGAGGCGTCTGCGAGCGCCACTTCGCGATAGAGTGAGAAGGCTTCTTCGTCGATGCGGGTCATGCCACGATAGGAACAAAAATCGAACATCGAGTCAATCGAGCGATTGACCGGCTATGTCCATTTGTCTTTCCGGCACGTCGTAGCATTTCAATCGATCCGCTCGTCGATCCAGAGCCAGTCACTCCAGAAGCGATCCTCTGTATCGAGCCTCTCGTGGATGCCGAATTCCCACACTGAGCGCATGGCAGAGCCTATTCGGCCGCATGCCTTCACTCAGTCCATCCCCCCGCATACGATCGAGTGCCGCCCGGAGCGCCAGTGCAGGCACTCACACCAAACGGGCCATTTCTCCACGTTTCGGACAGCGGTGCGCCTCCCCACCCGCCGTTGTATAAATCGCTATGGCGATATTGACCTATCCGTCTCATGGCGGGGCCCTTCGGGAGAGCCCCTTTGTAACCGCGCCGCCGGAGCTGCGGTGCATCGCGATATCCCGCGCCACGGGCCTGCGCTGTAAAGCCATCCGGGTACGCGGGCATACCTGCTGCCGGATGCATGGCGGAGGCGCCGCCGCCGTCAAACGCTACCGCGCGGAACTGCATGCCATCTGCAGGCATCAGCGTCGGGGCCGCGTTAAGGCCGGCCGGCTGGAATGGCTCCTGCAACGGCTTGCCAAGACGGACCGCAACCGGCCGAGAGCCTACCGCGCCAGTCATGAGCGCACCTGCTCAGCGGAGGCTGAGCGGCTAATGCGGGAGGCATCACAGAAGGGAGTTACGGCGTTGGCTCGCGCGGTGCATCGGGCAGCGGTAGCGGTGCGCCCTTACCGCCCAGTTGATTGCCTCATTGCCTCGGCACGCCTCGCACTGGCCTGGGCACAGACACGTCACGAGGTCGAGCGAGTAATGCTCGTGCAGGAATTCATCGCAGGGCTGGATGTCGATGCTCTGGAGCGAGAACGCGCCACGGAACTCCTCGCGCCAATTTTAGGCCACCGCACAGTCAACAAATGAAAATGAGCTGTACCGCAGCGAAAGAGGCGTAGATCAAACCTCATCAAAGGAGTGAGCATGTAACGGATCAGGCTCTGCTGGATGAATGTGCAGATAGGCGAATTGTCTCGCAAGGCGCCGGTCCGTGTCGCCCATGCCCTCCTCTTCTTCTTCCTCGGGCCACTGGTCGCTGCCTAGATCATCACCATAAAGTTCCGACAGGCGTTGAAAAACGCGCTCTAGAGGAAGCAGATCAGCCAGACCATCGTACGTCCGCCTAGACAGGCTACCAATTTGAATAGGGCCACCGCTTTGGGTCCTGCTCGCAAACGCTCGCAGGAATTTGACCGCATTCAGCGGGTCATTATCTAATGTATCTGAGATAAAGGTACGTAATTCTTGCTTTACAGCCTCGGAACCGTTCGTCTCTATGCAATACAGAATAATGGAAGGTCGGTTATCTGTGGCTTCAAATACGTTGCTTGCCGCCGACAAATTCTTCAATCTTTGCAGAAGGGCCTCAACCAACGGCACGATACGTTCCGGTTCGAGATATCCTTGGTTGCCTCTGCCCTGCTCCTCGCGGAGCCGAGCAACATTAATCACTTCTGGAACGAAGCGAAGACTGCTGGTCTGCTCGACTACTTCCAGGAGCAAGGCAGATTGGGGGGCGGCTTCGAGGCGCTGAGCAAGATTTGAAATGAGCTGTGCAGCCTGCCTAATGCTGTAATCGCCCAGAAATATATCACCCGTGACAGGTAATTGCGCAGCTCGCCGCGCGAGCGCGACGGTTAGGGGCCTTATAGCACCAGTTGAAAGCTCATGCTCTTGTGCCCGCAATTTACGCAATAAAGGCTCGAAACTTTGTCTCTCAATGGCAAGATCGAACGCCGCATCAACCGCCTGTTGGTCGTCAGCTGCAGCGCGGTCTACAAGATTGCTCACTGCAATATCTGCCATGTCACCTGTTGGGACCGTGTAGGTAAAGTAACGATTGAAATAGTCTCGACTACA
>JBEBWH010000233.1:0-5344 GCA_040392305.1 Bradyrhizobium sp.
CAACCGCTGACCTACGGCAAGGCAAACTGGGAGAATCCATCTTTCCTATGCACTGGAGGACGCCCGCGCGCAGAATAGGCGCGCTGAGTGAGCAAATGCATCACGCATGCATAGAGACGGCAAGCAGCGCACTGCGTTTGTCATCTTTTATTTTGATCCGGCTCAATGCAGGGCGTCAAGGTGCGGGAGATGGTGTCCATGGGCTTTCGACTTCGGATTTCGTGTAAGGAGCTTTAGGTGGAGGCGGACATGCGGTCCGAATTGGGAAATAACCTTCTTGGACTCGTGCCGGCGCTCAGAGCATTTGCGTTCTGCCTGACGCAAAACCAAACGGAAGCAGACGATCTCGTCTATCGCTCATTGATCCAGATCTGGTTGAGACACAATTCTAAGACGGGTTTAGAGTTCAAGATGGCCGCATTTTCAGTCGTCGACGCGCAGTTTCACGAAATGGCGTCGACACGGCCATCGAAGTCTTGGCCGGCTGCACGACCACACTCCGGGGTACACGATAGTTTCGCGACTGCTTTCGCGTCTCTCGCCCGGCATGAGAGGAAAGCCTTAACATTGGTGGTGGCCGGGGCTTTCAACTATGAGCAGACGGCGAAGATTTGCAGCACCGATACGCGCACCATTGAACGTCGCGTTGCCAATGCGTGCTTTCGCTTAGAGCCCACCCTGCAGATCCCGACTTCCGCCGCGAGTTCGGACGGTTCCAAGATTTGATTCAAATCAAGGATATGTCGGCGGAATGCTGCCTTCAATTCAATGCCGCGCGGAGACACATTGGCAAAGTATGAAGCGGAAGGGCATCCGTCTATGCGATGAACCAATCGTATGACGCGCGACGGCAGGCCCGTAGTGCTACGCCGAGAGTCCCATGAGAAATCCCTGGGGAGGAGGCACAGCGACTGCGGGCCTTATCCCGCCGATGGTGAGCCGCCGTCGGCGGGATGTAACGTGTTGCAATTCAGTCATCGCGCGGGTGGAGGAGTGCCACTGTGGAAGGGAATATCGTCGTCTGCAGCGCTTGTGGCGGCATCAATCGTCTTGGGCAGGGGCGCCATTCAGAGGCGGCGAAATGCGGAAAATGCGGCCTTAGGCTATTCACTGCCCAGCCGCACGACGTAGACAGCCCCACGTTCAATCGCCACCGGACACGAAGCACTCTCCCCGTGCTGGTCGACGTCTGGGCGCCCTGGTGCGGTCCCTGCAGGATGATGGCGCCGGCCTACGAGGCAGCCGCGCGGATACTGGAGCCCGACGTTGTTCTGATCAAGCTCAATTCCGACAATGAGCAGACGGTCACGGCGGAACTCGGCATTCACAGCATTCCGACAATGATCCTGTTCCAGGACGGCAAGGAAGTGGCGCGGCAGTCGGGTGTGATTTCGGCAGGCCAGATCGTCAGATGGGTGCGGGGCCGGCTGATTGCGGCAGAGTGAAGGGGCGATGCTCTGGAGCCGCACTGCGGGAAGTGTCGACTTGAAAGCATTGAGACGCGGAGATCGGCGACACCTCCGATCTGGAGATTTTGGCGACATGCTGTCGGCCGATGCCGTGAGAATCCACCCCGCAACCTTGGCACTCGTCAACGACTGGGGAGGAGAACAGCCGCTCGCCGCCACGTACGCGCGTCGATCCGGCGGCTTCATCAAGGTCTCCACCCTCGACATTGGAACAACGTATCAACGCGGTGCTCGACCTCAATCAGCCTGAAGAAGACCTCGACCACGCCTACCGAGGCTTCGTCGAGATCGCTGGGAGCGCAAGCGGCCTGCAGGTGCCGATCGGCGCGCTGTTCCGCAGCGGTGATCGCTGGGAATGCATTCGTCGTGGAGGGCGAGTGGCCGCGGCGAGCGAGATCAAGATCGGACGCATGAGCGATGACATGGCGCAGATGCTGGGCGGCTTAGCTGTCGGCGCTGGTGTCGTGATCCATCCGTCGATACGGTTGGAGGATGACAGTCTGGCGCGTCGCGACTACCCTCCCCGGACATCTGAATTGATGTCGATCATCGCGGAACATCTTCAAAGCGTCCAGTTTATCTCATTTCACGTGTCTTAAGGAGGTCGGGGAAATGCGCATCCGTACACTGAGCACGCTCGAATGCACCAAGTTGTTGAGCTCAAGCCGCCTTGGCCGCTTGGGTTGCGCCAAGGACGGCTATCCCTATGTCGTGCCATTTTACTTCGCCTATGCGGACACCCATCTCTACGCCTTTTCCATGGTCGGCAGGAAGATCGAATGGATGAGGGCCAATCCGCAGATTTCGGTCCTCGTCGAAGAACACGGACAGGGGCGGGAATGGCGAAGCGTAATCGTCGACGGGCGTTACGAGGAACTGCCGGATCGGATTGGTCACAAACGCGAAAGAGATCATGCTTGGTCGCTGCTCAGCCGTCATGTCGACTGGTGGGAACCTGGCGCCCTCAAGACCGTCACTCCGCCCCTGTCTGACCATTCGGATCACGTGTTCTTTCGTATCTGGGTCGAACAGCTGTCCGGGCGCGAGGCGAAGGAAGATGTGTAGACAGAGTCTCGAGAGATACCCGATTTGATTCAACGCAAAGTTCGTATCAGGGCGCTTGTGCTAATGAGAGAGCTCAACCGGAGCATGGCTAAGCCAATGACGATCAAGACAGTCCTCACCGTGACGAGCCCCGACGTTGGGGACGCTGACCTGAAATTGGCATCCGCGCTTTGTGAGGAAATCGAGGCGCATCTTGCTGTGTTGATCGTCGCTCTTGCCGCACCCCCGCCAATAGGCGAATACGCGGCCGTTGTGTCGGACGTTTGGCTCCAGGAAAGACAAACCGATCTGGCAAAACTCAAGGAGCGCAGCGACACGGTATCGACACTGCTTGCCTCAAGTCGCATTTCAACGGATATATCGAGCGAGTATCAGGAAACTGCGTGGGCTGACGAAGCGATCGGCCGGCGGGCCCGTTATGCTGACCTCACTCTTCTCGGGCCCGAAATGTTGTCCCATAACACGCTAAAGGAGAAGGTGGTCGAAGGTGCGCTTTTCCATTCGGGAAAGCCGCTGCTGCTGATTCCGGACGGCACGGCCGTGACACTGAAACCGAAGCGGATCATGGTAGCATGGGATTCTCGTATCGAGGCATGCCGGGCTGTCGCGCAGTCGCTGGATTTATTAAGCGTCGCGGAAGACGTTCGGCTGGTGCTCATCGATCCGATTGAGAGCGAGGACAGTCACGGCGCTGAACCCGGCGCTGATGTGGCTACGTTCCTAGCCCGCCATGGCGTCAAGGTTACGGTCGATCGTTTGCCGAGCCAAGGCAAAACGGTTGCATCCGCCCTTCGTCAGCATGCAGCTGATATGGCTGCCGAACTCCTGGTTATGGGCGCATACGGCCATTCCAGACTGCGTCAGAGGATCTTTGGCGGTGTCACCAGCTCAATGCTCGATCAGCCGCCAATACCGATCCTGATGGCACGTTAGTGCACGGCCTCTTTGGGCACCGATATATTGTTCAATCACGTCAATTCGCATTGGCACACCTCGGCCAATGAAACCGCTTCCACCCGAAAGGCCGCTGCAGAGACAACTCGTCAGGAACGCAATCTTCATCCCGATCAAACAGTTGGGATGACAGTCACTATCTTGAGTTGGGTAACCGCCATGGTGCGAGGAGGCCGAACAGTGAAACTTGACGATCAGACGGACGCGATCGCGTTTCTCGCTGAGCCTGCATCTTACCCCACCGGGCCCGTTGTCGAGATTATGGAAACTCATATCTCGCGGATTTTCCTGGCAGGCGATCGTGCATACAAGATGAAGCGGGCGGTCAAGCTGCCCTATGCCGATTTCTCGACACCTGAGTTGCGACTTGTGACCTGTCGGAAAGAAATCGAATTGAATTCGAAGACCGCGCCAGGGCTTTACCTGGGTGCGCGACGCATTACGCGAGAAGCGGACGGAACGCTTGAATTCGATGGCAGCGGCCAACTGGTCGATGCGGTCGTCGAGATGAAGCGCTTCGATCAGTCGGCTCTGCTCGACCGGATGGCGCAGGCCGGCACACTCACCCCGGCGTTGATGACTAAGACGGCGCGCACGATCCTGAGCTTTCATCGCGATGCTCCGATTGTGCATTCCGGCGGCGGTGCGGCGAATATCGAAGGCGTGCTTGACATCAATCGGGCCGGCTTCGCGACCAGCCATGTGTTTGCAGAATCCGAAGTCGAAACATTCGATACTTCCTTTCGTGCCGCGCTTGCGGGCTATGCGGCCTTACTCGACCGCCGCGAAGCGGCCGGCAAAGTGCGCCGCTGCCACGGCGACCTGCATCTACGCAACATCTGCCTGCTCGACGGTGAGCCGCGTCTGTTCGACTGCATCGAGTTCAACGATGATATCGCCACTGTCGATGTGCTCTACGATCTCGCATTCCTGCTCATGGACCTTTGGCATCGCGGTTTCCCCGAACTCGCCAATCTCGTCACGAACCGCTACCTCGACGAGGCGGACGACGAGGATGGTTTCATTCTACTGTCCTTCTTCATGGCGGTCAGGGCGGCCGTGCGCGCCCATGTCACCGCAACGCAGGTTGAGGAGAGCGGCGATGCGGACAGCAAGCTGGTCTGCGAGGCCCGCAGCTATTTCAATCTCGCTGTCAGCTTGCTGGTGAAGCGTCCGGCCCGGCTCATCACCATCGGCGGGCTAAGCGGATCGGGCAAGACGACGATCGCCGAGGCGCTGGCCGCTTATGTGGGTGCGCCACCTGGAGCCCGCATCGTGGAGAGTGATCGTATTCGCAAGGCCATGTACGGCGTGCCGCCTGAAACGCGCCTGCCGAACAAGGCCTACCGGCCCGACGTATCCCGGCGCGTGTATCGCGAAATGGCCTGGCGGGCCGGCCTCATCCTTTCTGAAGGTGGCTCAGTGATTGCCGACGCCGTCTTCGACAGTCCTGCGCATCGCATGCGCATCGAAGGCACAGCAAGAGACCGCGCCTTGCCATTCCTGGGAATCTGGCTCGACGCAGCCCCTGACGTGCTGTGGCAGCGGGTCGAGCAACGCAAAGGCGGACCTTCCGACGCGACCGTCGACATCTTGTCGCGGCAGTTGCAACGAGATGCGAGCGCGATCACCTGGCAACGGCTCGATGCCGCCTGCGATCCGAGCGAAACGGTCACGAAAATCCTCGCCCTGCCGCCGGGCTAATTTAAGGGGTCAGTCTGCATCACGCTACGCCGCATCGCCTCGCATTCAGCCGGCTGCAGTCCCCTTGCATGTTCAGTTAAGGTCGAGCGTGACGAGCTTCAGGCCCGGTATGTCAGGCTAGCCACTGATCCACAAGCCGAACTCGCGGCACA
>JBEBWH010000234.1:0-5323 GCA_040392305.1 Bradyrhizobium sp.
GAGCGGATGAGTTATGGCGAAGCCGAATATCTGAACTCGTGTGCGGTCTGCCACGGAGTCGAGGGTAAGGGCGATGGACCGCTGAGCGACTTGCTCGTCAAGCGTCCCGCCGATCTCACAAGCATCAGCAAGCGCAATGGAGGCAGGTTCCCATATGCCCGCGTCATCGCCGTGATCGATGGGCGATATGACGTGCCGGGTCACGGCAATCGCGACATGCCTGTCTGGGGACGTCAATTCCTTGAGGATGACCAGCGTCTGTATGGTCCAGCGGGCGGGGAAATCGTCACGACCGAGCGCATTAACGAGCTTGCGGGTTACGTCCAGTCATTGCAACGTTAGGCGGATCTTTCATCGAAGTCCGATGTCTCCCTGCACCGACTAGGCAACAAATCCTGGAGACCGATGCATTTCTGGGGGCTTAATCGGACGAGCCGGTGGCGCGAGAGCTATTCGCTTTATGTAGTGGGGAATTTGAATCCGACCCGTAGTGGCCGCCGGATTGGTTCCGCAAGCCGGCCGCAACCAAGGTGACGTGAAATCGAGAATGGTTGGTCTGCCGCAGAATATCGGGAAAAAGGCAGCTTCCATCGCCAGCAGCAACCCTAGCGGCCCGAGCAGGGATAGGCAGCCATTAGTGCAGACGTCGCTACTGATGCGATGTTCTCCTTGCCGGCGGAGGCATTCGCCTGAATGTAGTTATCGAGGAATTCACGAAATTCCTCCTCCGATGTGAAAAATCCTTGCGTGCAGAAGACCGGATGGCCCGTCTGGGCCAGAGCGTTGGTGATCTCGATGCCGTCCATGAGACCTTCCAGATAGTTGGTCTCCTCATTGGTCGCCTTATTTTTTTTAAACTCGGAAACGGTGAGGTCGGCCCGCGCTGGACCAATCCCGCACCATAACAGGCCAGCCGCCAAAGCAAGGATTTCCATTTTCATTTTTCCCCTCCGAGCAATTCGGCAGGAGTTGCAATCATCTTGTCAGGCTCGCGTCGACGCCTTGAGTCGGATTTTGAGGCACGGCTCCTGCGCTCGCGTCGATCAGGAATTACCAATCAATGGTACACGATGGGATCATCGACCGGCCTTGATCCAGCGCAAGTCAGCGCGCTTCAGACAAAGTCAAAATGAATCGGCTTTCTCGACAGGCGGACCGAGCAGTTGTCGCGCTTGAGCAGGCCCGGTCTGTCTTGCCACCCGGTCCTGTCTTGCCAGCGGAGCGAAAGATGCGCCTCAAGGATCTGATGAAATCGAATGTCGTCACTGTAAAGCCCGACAACAGCGTGAAACACGCTGCGCAGATAATGCTGGCCAAGTGGATAAGCGGGTTTCCGATCGTCGACGATCGCGATGTGCTGATAGGCATCATCACTGAAGGCGATCTCCTCCGCAGGAGCGAGATCTGCGCCGAGAGCCGCTACAGCGGAAAAGGAAGCATTGCGGAACAGGCGACAGCCTTTGTCAAGAACCATAGCTGGAAAGTCGCCGACGTCATGACCCAGGGCGTCATCGCGATCAAAGAGGAGGCTTCGGTCGGTCGAGTGGCCGCGCTCATGGACGATCATCATGTCAAGCGCATGCCGGAAACACGCGAGGGCCGTCTCGTCGATCTGCTTCGATTGATCGCGACTGCCGAACCGGACGATTGCGCCTCCGGCGAGACCGCAATCAGACGCAGCATCCTGAGCCGGCTGGGCGAAGCCGCGTTGGACGACCTGGTCAAGCTCTCCATTATCGTCTCTGACGGAGTGGGCATCTATGGGGCAACGTCGGCTCAACGAATGAGCGAAAGGTGGCGTGCGTCGTTTCGGAAGGCGTGGGCGGAGTTACTGGCGTTGTCGACCACACCCGCCTTTCCTCCGTCAAAGACGGCGGCAATGAACAACATCGCTCTGCCGAGCGATGACACTGTCCGCATGATTCGCACGCAAATGCCTTTCAGTGAGTGCGGTTGACCGTTGAGGGGCTCTCCGCCTCGTAACGGCTTTGACACCGGTCAATGCCAATTTGCGCGCGGGGTGACATTCTCGCAGCCATTGGTAGCAAAACTGTCTTGTCACGAGGCTTACTGATGCCATCGATCCGAGTTTTTGCCGTTCTCATCTGTGCCGCCGCAACGTTGATCAGCCCGATGTCGGCCGCAAGCGAGAACTCCCTCGCCCCGATGCTCGCCCGTGTTATCCCAGCGGTTGTCAGCATCTCGGCTGAAGGTGCCATATCCGCAGGCCAGTCCATTCCGCCTGGCGCTCCGGTCCCGCCTACGGTAGGTTCCGGTTCAATCATTGATGCAACGAGAGGTCTCGTCCTCACTGACTACCACGTCATTCAAGGAGTTGGCGCGATCTCGGTCACGCTTTCAGACGGACGCAGCTTCGAGGCACAGATCGTCGGGACGGATGCCGATTCCGATATCGCCGTCATCAAGATCGATGCCAGAGGTCTTTCGGAATTGCCCATGGGAGATTCGGATAAGCTCAAAGTGGGCGACTATGTAGTGGCGGTCGGGAATCCGTTTGGTCTTTCCCAGACCGTTACGCACGGCATCATCAGCGCGCTTGGAAGAACCGGCTTCGAGACGGGAGCCTATGAAGGCTACATCCAGACGGACGCCGCCATCAACCCAGGTAATTCCGGAGGCCCCCTGGTCGACCTCGACGGACGTATGGTTGGCGTAAACAGCGCTATCATCGACGCATCGGGGGGCAGCATAGGGATCGGATTTGCTATTCCATCCAACGCTGCAAAGCACATCCTTCCTGAACTGATCGCACATGGAGAGGTCAGGCGCGGACAGCTCGGTGTCGTCGCACAGGACCTGAATGCAGATCTCGCGGTGGCGCTCCGTGCCAACACGTCGAAAGGTGCCGTCGTCAGCCAGGTGCTTCCCGGTTCCGGCGCGGATGCGGCAGGCCTGGCGCCTGGCGACGTAATTCTCGCCATCAATGGTCAAGACGTGGCGGATGCCGGTGAGTTGCGCCGCTTGATCGGCAGCCTCGCGCCGCAGGCGAAAGTCCATGTCACCGCGCTTCGGGACGGGCGAAAGATCGACCGTGATGCGGAGGTATCGCCAAAAATAAGCGAACCGGCCACCTACCATGGCCGAGGACTTCTCGAATCCGTCTTGCTGGCCAAAGTGACGCCCGGGTCGCCCGCCTACGGCAAGGTCCAAGGCGCTGCCGTCGTATCCGTTGAACCGGATAGTGCCGCGGCGAGCAGCGGGCTCATGGAAGGTGACGTCATCGCGACAATTGACCGGAAGCCGGTAGGCGGTCCAGAGCAGGCTGTACGCGTCGCTGCCGGCCATGCAGATTTTCTTCTCCTCGGAATATATCGAGATGATCAGATGCACTTCGTCGTCGTTCGTCGCGGGAACAGTTGATCCCGTGCGCCGGGGTCGTGTGCAGCTTCTGCGGAAGTACGCAGAGATCAAGATCGTCACCATAACCGATCCCTATTCACGCGTTGGAATGACTGCCGGAGCGAGTTGGAGACGTTCGGACAAAACCATGAACGAATTCTACTGGAGACAGAAAGTGGCAGCCGACAAGGTCTTGAATAAAGTGAAGGCCGACGCTGGCAAGATAGGCATCGGCGCTGCGCTCGTGCATGTTTCCGAGGCTCGGCCGGCCGAGGCCATACTTCACATGGCTGGGACGCAAGGCGCCCACCTGATCGTCATCGGCTATCACGACCGGCGCGGTGCCAACAGGCTGCTGCTCGGCAGCCAGGCGGCAGAGTTGTTGGCGCACGCTGCCATCCCGGTCCTCGTCGTTAAATAAGGTGATATCGATGCGCGGCGCCACTGTGCGCCGTCGCTCGGCTACTTGACCAAGATCAATGATGCGCCGGTCAGTGCCAGGTAAGTGGAAAAGAACGGAAAGGCCCTACGAAACCGCAGGACAGAAAAATGCTACTGCCGAATGACACTACCGTTGCCGTCGTCGATGGCGAGAAGTTGCGCCTGTTCCGCAACAAGGGCGTCGAACCGCGCATCCAGTTGGTCGAAGAAACCGTGGCTGGCGTTCAGCCTGCCAACCAGGGCTCGGGCGGGCGGCATCGTAGCAGTGCCGCTAACCCCGACCGATGGCGGCTGGAGGAAGACGACTTTGCAGCGAGCGCGGCAGAATGCCTGAACCGACTGACGCTGGGCGGGGAGATCGTCTCGCTGTTTGTCATCGCCGATCCACGGACGCTGGGGGAATTGCGACGCCACTTCCATGACGTGACCAGGGAAAATCTGATCGGTGACCTAGCCAAGGATTTCACCGGTGGCAGCATCGAGACGATCGAGACTGCGCTCGCCAAGGCTTGATTCGTTCGGCCGCCCCCAAAAACGACATCGACGCCGCTCGTACGGAGACGCTCCTATGTACAAACACGTCCTCATCCCCACTGACGGATCAGAGCTTGCCCAGGCTGGTGTCATCCACGGCCTGTCGCTCGCTAAGGAGCATGCTGCACGGGTCACGGCGATGACGGCGACGGAAGCACCCGGCGGGCCGTTCGCCTATTCATGCGACCTGTGGACACCCGGCGAGGCGGAAATGGCGGCTTATGAACGAGACCAACACCGAGATGCCGAAGCGATTCTCGCCCCCGTGAAGGCGAGCGCCAAGCGGCTGGGGCTGGAAATCGAGACTATCCACGTGCCTGACCGCCGGGCAGCGCCGGCCATTCTCGACACCGCTCACAAATGCGGCTGCGATGTCATCGTGATGGCCTCGCACGGTCGCACCGGTATGAGCCGGGTCATGCTGGGCAGCCATACTGCGGAAGTACTGACACAGGCCGATATTCCTGTTATCGTGTTTCGCTGAAAGCGAGCATGCAGGGGCCAAAGGTTGCATTCGATCCTGCAGACCGGACAAGCACATGGTCCGACGTAGCGCCGGAATCCTCGCATATCGCTGGAAAGGCCCGAGACTGGAAGTCCTTCTCGGTCATCCGGGCGGGCCATTCTGGAGCCGACGCGATCAAGGTGCGTGGTCCATCCTGAAGGGTGAGTACGAGGAAAGCGAAAACCCGGAAGCAGCGGCGCGACGTGAGTTCACCGAGGAGTCGGGATGGACATTGTCAGTGCCCCTGGAGCCGCTCGGCGAGATCAGGCAGCGCAGCGGGAAGATCGTCACCGCATATGCCGCCGAAGCAGATTTCGACCCGGCGACACTGCGCAGCAATGTATTTGAGATGGAATGGCCGCCGGACAGCAAAAGGACGCAATCGTTTCCCGAGATCGACCGCGCGGGTTGGTTTGTATTGGCGGAAGCCGGCACGAAGATCGTTCCCGGCCAAGCTGGATTTCTCGATCGACTCGTGGCCGG
>JBEBWH010000235.1:0-5322 GCA_040392305.1 Bradyrhizobium sp.
TCTACCGCGGCATTCCCATCACCCGCGAGCGCACGCGGCTGATTCCGGCGCTCGATCCGGTCCTCGTGCCGTCGACGGTGCGGCCCCATCGGATATTGCTGCAGGGCGACCGCGAAGGCGCGCGCACGCCGCAATAGACAAAGCACAAAGCAAGCGGCCTCCGTCCTGCAAGGATCGGAGGCCGCTACTGCAGAGCGTTGATCGAGCCAGCGCTTACTCGCCCGGAAGCTCTTCGCTTACGGATGCGCCTGCCGCGGCGTTGGCTGCGCGCGGCTGCGGCGGCCGGCGGCGGCGGCGCGGCGGATAGCGATCGGCCCGTCCGCTTGCCTCGGCGCCATTGGCGGCCGCCGAAGGCGTCGCCGGCTGCGGTCCGGTAATGAAGGACGGCAGGCGATCGACATTGTCCTCGACCTGCATGACGGGTTGCGGCTGCGGCTGCTGCGAGGGTTGCGGCCGATGTTCGCGCGGCTGCTGGGTCTCGCGCGGCTGCTGCGGAGCGAAGCCCGGCTCGGCGCCGAAGCTCGAATATCCGTCGGCCTCGCTCTCCTCGCCGGCATCCTCGCGCATATCGGTGTCGATACGCATTTGCGGCTGCGGTTGGTTCTGCCTGAACTGCTCCTGCGCGGCCGCGATCAGGCGGAAGTAATGTTCGGCGTGCTGGTAATAATTCTCCGCGGCAACCGGGTCGCCGGACGAGCGCGCGTCGCGGGCGAGCTGGAGGTATTTCTCGGCAATGTGGGAAGCGGTGCCGCGAATCTTGATGTCGGGGCCGTTCGATTCGAACACCCGCGTCAGCGGATTCTGGCCGCGCCGGTTGTTGTTGTTATTGTTACTGTTACGGCTCCGCATCCGCTTGTTGTTCTGACCGTTCCTCATGTCATGCCTTCTTACCAGCCTTGGATGTCAAAAAAGGTTCTTGCTGTCCCGCGCGTCGCGGTCAGCAGGACACACTCGCCATGTCAGCAGTCGCATGGCAGCGCTGCGATCCCGGCCCATCCGGAATCTGACCTCGTGCTCAAGCAGGGTGACGGCTCAAGCAGCATTCCGTTTCAGATCGTCATCGACATTCGTCGCGCTCGACAAGGACGCGTTCCCCAACCGCCGGGCCGCCATGGCCGCAGGACGGACCCACTCATCCTGTCCGTTCGGACAGGCTCTGTTTCCGTCGTTTGAAATCGGTGTGCAAAATCGGGCTTTCGCTCAATCTGCGGTCGCGAACAACGCGGCCATCATGGCCCATTGCCTGTTGTTCGACCTGCATGGAACCTTTGTACCGGGTAGGGCCCTCAGCCTGAGAAAACGTCCCAGCTGCAAAAGTCTCTCCGAGAGCTCTCGCCTCGACCCGCCGCACATAATCGCGCTGGCTACCCAAGATTAAAGCCGCCCGACCGGTGCCGTTGCATCGAACCTAGTCGCTCCCGCGCGATATTCCAAGAGGTTTTTTATGCTTAAATTGTGTTTTAAGCGGCCTTTTCCGGGCGGTGACGGCACGGCCGATACCGCCCAAATCGGCTCGGGCGGCGATCCCGACCAGCCCGGCATGTTCCATCAGGGCCTTCACGGCCGCCTCCTGATCGTGCCCGACCTCGACGACCAGCGCGCCGGACGGGCCAAGCCGGCTGACCGCCTGAGGCACCAGGCGGCGATAGGCGTCGAGGCCGTCCTCGCCGCCGTCGAGCGCGCGATGCGGGTCGTGATCCCGCACTTCCGGCGCGAGGCCGTTGATCGCGTCCGATGCGATATAGGGCGGATTGGAGACGATCAGGTCGAAGCCACCTCCAAGGGCTGCCGCATAGTCGCTGACGACGAACGCCGTGCGCGCCGAAAACCCGAGGCGGCGGGCATTGGCGGCCGCCGTCGTCAGCGCGGCGATGGCGATGTCGGTGCCGACGCCATAGGCGTTCGGCAGTTCCGAGAGCAGTGCAAGCAGTATCGCGCCCGAGCCGGTGCCGAGATCGGCGAGGCGCAAAGGCGCGTTCCGGTTCGCGCCGATCAGTTCGAGCGCGGCTTCCACCACTGTTTCGGTGTCGGGCCGGGGAACGAGGGTGGCGTCGCTCAGGGTGAGGGGCAGCCCCCAGAATTCCTTGGCTCCCACCAGCCGCGCCACGGGCCAGCCTTCCAGGCGACGGGTCGTCAGCTCATTCAGCCGCACGGCCTCCAGTCGCGAAAGTTCGCGCGAGGCGGCGGAGACGAGGCCGGTGAGGTCGAGATCGAGAACGGCGCCAGCCAGGATCCGCGCGTCCAGTTCCGGCGTCTCGATGCCTGCGTCGCGAAGACGGGCCGCGATCAGGCGTCGCGCCGCATCGACGCTGGCGCCGGCCGGTAACCGGCTCACGCGGCTGCGCCCTGCGCGGCCAGTTGCGCCGCCTGATGTTCGGTCGTCAGCGCGTCGATCACTTCGCCAAGCGCTTCGCCGGAGATGATCTGCGGCAGCTTGTAGAGGGTCAGGTTGATGCGATGATCGGTCATGCGGCCCTGCGGGAAGTTATAGGTGCGGATGCGCTCGGAACGGTCGCCCGAGCCGACCTGGCCGCGCCGCTCGGCGGAGCGCTCGGAGTCGCGTCGCTGCTTCTCGGCGTCGTAGATGCGCGAGCGCAGCACGTTCATCGCCACCGCGCGGTTCTTATGCTGCGAGCGGCTGTCCTGCATCATCACCACGATGCCGGTCGGGATGTGGGTGATGCGGATCGCCGATTCCGTCTTGTTGACATGCTGGCCGCCGGCGCCTTGCGCGCGCATGGTCTCGATGCGCAGGTCGCTGTCCTTGATCTCGACATCGACATCCTCGACCTGCGGCAGCACCGCCACCGTCGCGGCCGAGGTGTGGATGCGCCCCTGCGCTTCGGTATCGGGCACGCGCTGCACGCGGTGGGTGCCGGATTCGAATTTCAGCTTGGCGTAAGCGCCGCGCCCCTGCACGTCGGCGACGATTTCCTTGAAGCCGCCGACGGTCCCCTCGCTCACGGACACCACTTCGACCTTCCAGCCCTGCAGCGCCGCGAAGCGCTCATACATCCGGAACAGGTCGCCGGCGAACAGCGACGCCTCGTCGCCGCCCGTGCCGGCGCGGATCTCGAGCACGACGCTGCGCTCGTCCATCGCATCTTTCGGCAGCAGCGCGATGCGGATGTTCTGTTCGAGCTGTTCGCGGCGCTCCTCGAGCGCTTCGCGCTCCTGTTCGGCCATCGCCCGCATGTCCGCGTCGGTGGCGGCATCCGCAAGCAGCGCCTCGGTGTCGGTGATTTCCGAAAGCGTGGCGCGATAGACCTTCACGGCATCGACGACCGGCGACAGCTCGGCGAGTTCGCGGGTCGCGCGGACATAGGCGTCGGTCGGCAGCTGCCCCAGCAATTCCGCTTCCAGTGCGGCGTGGCGGGCGAGCAGAACATCGAGTTTGGCTTCGGGCAACATGACGATATCTCGTGCGTAGGATCGGCCGGCGGCGCCGCGATGCTAGATCGCAAGCCCTTCCGCTTCGGCGAAGGTCTTGAGTTCGTCGCGGATCGCGACCTTGCCGCAAGGCGCATCGAGCAGCTGCGTCATCAGCTTTTCGGCCTTGCCGGCATCGAGGTCGAGGATCATCGCCTTGACCGGGCCGTGCGCCGTCGGAGACAGCGACAGCGAGCGGTAGCCGATAGCGATCAATGCGAGCGCGCCGAGCGGCTGCGACGCCATCTCGCCGCAGAGCGAGGCGGGTTTGCCGTGCTCGCCGGCCTTGCGCACGATATCGCGCAAGGCGCGCAGAATGGGCGCCGACAGCGTGTCGAAACGCTCCGATACCTTGGCGTTGCCGCGGTCGACTGCGAACATGAACTGAAACAGATCGTTGGAGCCGACCGAGACGAAATCGACGCGGCTCAGGAGTTCGTCGAGCTGATAGAGCAGCGCCGGCACTTCGATCATGGTGCCGATATCGATGCGTTCCGGCAGCGGATGGCCGTGCCGGCGCAGATAGGTCAGCTCGCGCTCGACCAGTTGCTTGGCCTGGTCGTATTCGGAGACGTCGGAAATCATCGGAAACATGATGCGCAGCGCACGGCCGCCGCCGGCGCGCAGCAGCGCGCGGATCTGGCTGCGCAGCAGGCCGGGACGATCGAGGCCGAGCCGGATCGCGCGCCAGCCGAGCGCCGGATTTTCTTCCGCCACGGTCTCCATATAGGGCAGCGCCTTGTCGCCGCCGACATCGAGCGTGCGGAACGTCACGGGCTTCGAGCCCGCGGCGTCGAGGACGGCGCGATAGAGCGCGAGCTGCTCGTTGGCGCGCGGCAGGCTCTGTCCCACCATGAACTGCAATTCGGTGCGGAACAGGCCGATGCCGGCGCTGCCGGTGTCGTCGATATGCGGCAGATCGATGACGAGGCCGGCATTGATCATCAGTTCGATCTTCCGCCCGTCGCGCGTCACCGTCGGCCTGTCGCGCAGCGCCAGATATTGCGCCTGCCGCCGCGCCCGGAAGCGCACGCGCTCGGCATAAGCGGATTTGATTTCCGCCGACGGGCGAATGTAAACCGAGCCGGAGATGCCGTCGACGATGATGGCGTCGCCCTGGTCGGCAAGGCCGGGTGCGTTGGGGATTTCACCGACCGCGGCGATGCCGAGCGCGCGCGCGACGATCGCGACGTGCGAATTGGCGGTGCCTTCCTCCAGCACCAGGCCGCGCAGGCGCTTGCGGTCGTAGTCGAGCAGCGCGGCCGGCCCCATCGAGCGCGCCACCAGCACAGCGTTGTCGGGAAGCTGTTCGCGTGATGGCGCATGATCGCGCCCGACGAGCTGGCGCATCAGGCGATGTCCGAGATCCTCGAGATCGTGCAGACGTTCGCGCAAATAAGGATCGGTGGAACGCAGCATGCGCGCGCGGGTGTCGGACTGCACGCGTTCGACCGCCGCTTCGGCGGTGAGGCCGGTGGCGACGGCTTCGCGCAGGCGGTGCGACCAGCCGTGATCGTTGGCGAACATGCGGTAGGCTTCGAGCACCTCGCGATGTTCGCCGCCCTCGGCGACGTCGCCGCGCTCCAGCATGCGGTCGAGGTCGGCGCGCAGCTTGGTCAGCGCGGCGTCGAGCCGCTTGACCTCGCCGGGCAGGTCTTCGGCGATGTAGTTGGTGATGACGACCCGCGGCTCGTGGAGCACCACATAGCCCAGTGCGATGCCTTCGGACAGGACGCTGCCGGTCTTGTGCAGCGAATGCCGCGCCGCCGGCTCCATGCCCGGCCCGGCCAGCGCCGACAATTCGCCCGAGGCGATCATCTCGGCGAGCACCATCGCGGTCGTCTGCAGCGCTTCGACTTCTTCCTCGACATAGGTGCGGTGGGCGCGGTTCTG
>JBEBWH010000236.1:0-5308 GCA_040392305.1 Bradyrhizobium sp.
ATCCGCGCACGGTGGAGGAGGCCGACGTCTTCGCCGTGCATCAGGAGGGCGGCTATTTCTGTGTCGAGGTGTTTTTCTTCCGCACCGGCCAGAACTGGGGCAACCGCGCTTATTTCCCCCGCGCCGACCGCAGCTTTGACGCGGCCGAAGTGCTCGGCGCTTTTCTCGCGCAATTCTATGAGGATAAGCCGCCGCCGCGGCTGGTGCTGTTGTCGCACGCCATCGCGGAGGCGGACCTTTTGAGCGAGGCCTTGAGCATCAAGGCGGGCGTCAAGGTCGAGGTCAGCGTACCCAAGCGCGGCGAGAAGAAGGATCTCGTCGCCCATGCGCTGACCAATGCCCGCGAGGCGCTCGGCCGCAAGCTGGCGGACACCGCGACGCAGGCGCGTCTTCTCGAAGGGCTGGCCGCGACGCTGGGGCTGCCGCATCCGCCGCGCCGCATCGAGGTCTACGACAACAGCCACATCCAGGGCACCAACGCGGTCGGCGCGATGATCGTCGCCGGGCGCGACGGTCTGCTCAAGAACCAGTACCGCAAGTTCAACATCCGCTCGCAGGGCCTGACGCCGGGCGACGACTACGCGATGATGCGCGAGGTGATGGAGCGCCGTTTCAAACGGCTATTGGCGCAGGCGCCCGAAGGCGAGGCGACCGCGGAAAAAAATGATGCCGGCGATACCGCGCCGGACTGGCCCGACCTCGTCGTCATCGACGGCGGCCGTGGCCAGCTCAACGCCGCGCAGGCGACGCTGGCGGAGCTGGGTCTGCCGCAGGTGACGCTGCTCGCGGTCGCCAAGGGGCCGGACCGCGACGCCGGGCGCGAGACGCTGTTCATGCCGGGGCGCGAGGCGATCAAGCTGGAGCCGCGCGATCCGGTGCTCTATTTCATCCAGCGGCTGCGCGACGAGGCGCATCGTTTCGTCATCGGCTCGCACCGCAAGCTCCGGAAAAAGGACATCCGCGAAGCGGGCCTGCAGGAAATCCCCGGTATCGGACCCGCGCGCAAGCGGGCGCTGCTGCACCATTTCGGCACGCTGAAGGAGATCGAGCGCGCGTCGGTCGCCGATCTTGGTAAGGTTCCCGGCATCAGCGCCGAGGGCGCCCGCAAGATTTTTGATTTTTTCCACGCCAATGGCGGCTAACGTCTGTATGTAGGGCTAAAGTGTCCAACGCAGCGGTATTTTGGATCGAGGAATGAACAGCGTGACGACCCGGAGCGCGCCGAAACATTCATGGGCGCTCCCCAATATTCTGACCTATTCGCGCATCGCTGCCGTGCCGGTGGTGGTCGGCTGCATCTATGCGCAGTCGATCCTCGACGGTCCGTTGTGGTTGCGCTGGGCTGCGCTTGCGGTGTTCATCGCCGCCGGCGTCACCGATTTTCTCGACGGCTATTACGCCCGGATCTGGGACCAGCAATCGGCGTTCGGCCGCATGCTCGATCCTATCGCCGACAAGCTGCTGGTGGCCTCCTGCCTTTTGATGCTCGCGGCGGACGGCATCATCCATGGCTGGACCCTGTGGGCGGCGATCGTCATCCTGTGCCGCGAAATCCTTGTCTCGGGCCTGCGCGAATATCTCGCAGCACTGCGCGTCAGCGTGCCCGTGACCAAGGTCGCCAAATGGAAGACCACGGCGCAACTGGTCGCCATCGGCTTCCTGCTTGCGGGCGAGGCGGGCGATCGCGTGTTTCCGATGACGACGCAGATCGGCTTGCTGCTGCTGTGGATCTCGGCGATTGTCACCATCTACACCGGCTGGGATTATTTCCGCGCCGGCGTGCGTCATCTGATCGAGGACGAGACGTGAAGGTTCTGTATTTCGCCTGGGTGCGCGAACGGATCGGCAAGGCCGAGGAGACGGTGGAGCCGCCCGCGGGCGTGCGCACCGTCGGCGAGCTGATCGCGTGGCTGGCCGGGCGCGGCGAGGAGTATGCCCATGCCTTCGAGCGGCCGCAGGTGATCCGCGCCGCCATCGACCAGACTCATGTGCGGCCCGACACGGCAATCGCGGGCGCGCGCGAGATCGCGCTGTTCCCGCCGATGACCGGCGGCTGAGGCGATGAGAGCGTCATGAGCGTGCCCGTCACCATCCGCCTGCAGGAAGGCGATTTCGACCTCGCCGCCGAGACGGCCGCGCTGACGCGCGGCGACACCAGCATCGGCGCGGTGGCGAGCTTCGTCGGCCTGTGCCGCGGCAGCGAGGACGGCGAGGCCATCGCGGCGCTGCGCCTGGAGCACTATCCCGGCATGGCGGAGGCCGAGATCGCCCGCCATGTCGAAGAGGCGCTGGCGCGCTGGCCACTCAAGGGCGTCACGGTGATCCATCGTCACGGCCGCATCGAGCCGGGCCAGAACATCGTGCTGGTGCTGGCCGCCTCGTCGCATCGCCAGGCGGCGTTCGCCGCGGCCGAGTTCCTGATGGATTACCTCAAGACCCGCGCGCCGTTCTGGAAATCCGGCGAACGGCTCGATGGTGGCCGCGACTGGATCGACGCCCGTACCGCCGACGACGATGCCGCCGCCCGCTGGGAGAACGGCGCGCCCCGACAGGACGCCGAAGTCTGATGGCGAAGCAGGTCAAGGTGGCGACGCGCACGCGCGCTGCGGCGAAGCCGCGTTCGCCGCAGGTCGGGGCCGGCGAGCTCGTCACGCTGTTCGATTTCGTCCGCTATGCCGTGAGCCGCTTCAACGCCAGCGACGTGGTGTTCGCGCATGGCACCACCGATGCGGTTGCGGAGGCCGCCTTCATCGTCACCGAGGTGCTGCATCTGCATCCCGACCAGTTCGAGATGTTCGCGACCGCGCGCGTGACGGAGCGCGAGGGCGCGCGCATTCTCGAATTGATCGAGCAGCGCATTTCCACGCGCAAGCCGGCCGCGTATCTCCTGAACAGGATCTACATGCGCGGCGTGCCGTTCTATGTCGATGAGCGGGTGATCGTGCCGCGCTCCTTCATCGGCGAGCTTCTCGAATCTCATTTCGACGGCGGCGATGCTTCGCTGATCGATGATCCGGCGGAAGTGACGCGGGTGCTCGACCTGTGCACCGGCTCGGGCTGTCTCGCGATTCTGGCCGCGCGCGCGTTTCCCCATGCCGATGTCGATGCGGTGGAACTGTCGAAGGATGCCTTCGCGGTGGCCGGCCGCAATGTTGCCGATCACGGCCTCGACGATCGCATCACGCTGCATCGCGGCGACCTGTTCGGTCCGCTCAAGGGCGTGCGGTACGATCTGATCATCAGTAATCCGCCCTATGTCGATGCCGAGGGCATGGCGGGCCTGCCGCGCGAATGCCGGCACGAACCGGCGATGGCGTTCGACGGCGGCGACGACGGCCTCGACATCGTGCGGCGAATCTTGCGCGAGGCGAAGCGCCACCTTGCGCCGTATGGCGGATTGCTGTGCGAGATCGGCCGCGGCCGCGAGGTGATCGAGGCGGCGTTCCCGGAACTGCCGTTCCTGTGGCTCGATACCGAGGAGTCCGAGGGCGAAGTGTTCTGGCTTCCGGCGCAGGCGTTGCCGGCCTGATCGCTGGCGGCACTGTGGCGCATCCGCATCACGGCGGGCGCCGCATGGCTGATGCGCCAGCCGTGCCCTAGCCAAAGCGTCATCGTCCGTCTACCTAGGCGCCTCCATGCGACCGGCGCTGGCGCGAAGCCGCCCCGGCGCACGACACCACGCTTATGCCCGATATGCTGACTTACGGTTCATCATGCTTTGGACGGCTCGCCAGAACGCGTTCACGCGCGATGCGTGGCTCGGTGAATTCCGGGCGATGCTGGCGCTCGGCTGGCCGATGGTGCTCACCAACCTCGCGCAGGTCGCGCTCACCACGACCGACGTCATTGTCGTAGGGCGGCTCGGCGCGTCGTCGCTCGCGGCGGCGACGCTCGGCGTCAATCTTTATTTCGGCCTGCTGATTTTCGCCATCGGCCTCGTCTCGGCGACCTCGCCGATGATGGCCGAGGTGATCGGCCGCAACCGGCATGTCGTGCGCGAGGTGCGGCGCACCTTCCGCCAGGGCTTGTGGTCGGCGGTCATCGTCTCGATCCCCGCATGGGCGCTGCTGTGGCACGCCGACACTGTGCTGCTCGCGCTCGGGCAGGAGCCGCAATTGGCAGCCGACGCGCATTCCTTCATGCGCGAACTGCAGTGGGGCTTTCTGCCCGCGCTCGGCTTCATCGCGCTGCGTTCCTTCGTGGCGGCGCTGGAACGGCCGATCTGGGCGATGGCCGTGACGGTGGTGGCGATCCTGTTCAACATCGTCGCCAACTGGGCGCTGGTGTTCGGCCATCTCGGCCTGCCTGCGCTCGGCCTGCGCGGCTCGGGGCTCGCCACCACGCTGTCCAATACGTTTCTGTTTTTCGGCCTCGTCGTCGTCGTTCTGGTGGACCGCCAGTTCCGGCGCTTCCATCTGTTCGGCCGCTGGTGGCGGCCGGACTGGCCGCGGCTGGTGATGCTGTGGCGGCTTGGCGTGCCGATCGGCGCGACGATGGCGCTCGAAGTGACGCTGTTCAACGCCGCGGTGTTCCTGATGGGCCAGTTCGGCGCGGTGTCGATCGCCGCGCATTCGATCGCCATTCAGATCGCGGCGGCCTCTTTCATGGTGCCGCTGGGGCTGGGGCAGGCTGCGACCGTGCGCGTCGGCCTTGCTCACGGCGCCGGCCTGCGTGACGACGTGACCCGTGCCGGATGGACGGCGTTCGTTCTCGCCATGATCTTCATGGCGACGATGAGCGTGGTGCTGCTGAGCGTGCCGAAGCTGTTGATCGGCGCCTTCGTCGATATCGGCGATCCGGTCAACGCGCCGGTGGTGGAGATGGCGGCGCTGTTTCTGGTGTGGGCCGCCATTTTCCAGATCGCCGACGGGGCGCAGGTGGTCGGGGCCGGAATGCTGCGCGGCCTGCAGGACACGCGCGTGCCGATGTACTACGCCGCGTTCGGCTATTGGTGCTTCGGCATGCCGCTCAGCCTGTTCTTCGCGTTCCGCATGGGATTCGGTGGCGTCGGCATCTGGATGGGGCTGGCGGCGGGACTGGCCGCCGTCGCCTGCCTGATGATCGCGCGCTGGCTGCGGCGCGACCGGCTCGGCCTCGTCCCGTTCGAATAGAAAGTGCCTGAACCGGCGCATCACGGCGTCGATCATTGGACGCACGGTCTTGCGCGGGCCTGACCCGCGCATGACGATGCTATTCGAAGAGGATGGATTGCCGGATCAGGTCCGGCAATGACATCGCGCGATGGATCGGGCTTGCCCGTCCTTCCCCGCTTACAGGATCTTTTTGATCCAGTTATGCGTGTCGGCCG
>JBEBWH010000237.1:0-5305 GCA_040392305.1 Bradyrhizobium sp.
CCGGTGCCGGCATGCCCGCCGATATAGACACCCTGCCAGTCCACCACCGGCGGCGGCATCAGACTTTCGGAAAAGCCGCCGCGAAGGATCGGAAGATCGGCGGCGCTTGCGCTCTGCGCCGCACCCACCATCATCACAGCCGCGAACAGAATTCGACGCATCACACGCTCCCATGCCCGATCCGGGTTGGCGTCGATCATCGCCTGTTAACCTTAATCATTCGTTGTTATCGTTCCGCATCAGTAAAAATCCCGCCCACAAAATTTACTTCTGCCGACAAAGAAAAAGCGCGGACCGAAGTCCGCGCCGTAAAAGCCATCTCGCCAGCGTCATGCGCCGAGTTGATCCGCGCATCCCGCTTGGGAATGCAGTGCCCCCGCAATCGAGATGGCCGGGGCAACCCCGGCCATGACGAAGGATGGATTTACCAGAGACTCAGCCCTTGGTGACGAGCGGCGGCGGCGGCAGATAGACCGGCGTCGGGTTGAGCGACCAGCGCACGCCGAGCTTCACGTCGTGCGAGGTGATGTCGCGGAATTCCATCGGATTGTAGACGTTGTTGGTGCCGTCGTATGTGTAGATATCGCCGCTCGCGGCATTGCCGAGATTGACGTAGCGGTACGCCAGTTCAACCGTGAGTCCGGGCGACACCTGATAGGCCAGGCCCGCATGCAGCGCCCAGGCGAAATTCCACTTGGAGGCCTCGTCGCCGTAAGCCGCGCTGTAGGCCGGCCCGCCGATATCGGTGAAGCCCGAAATCGTGTTGCGCGACATGCCGACGCCAGCACCGACAAACGGGGTGATGTGCCACCAGGTGCCGAGATCGACATAGGCGTTGGCCAGGATCAGCCACTCCGACTTGCTGCCCGTATAGGTGTCGGTGCCAAGCGGAATATTATTCCAATAGACGATATCGGAGCCGTGAAAGTTCGCCTTGCCGCGCCATTCGCCGGTGATGTCGCCGCGCAGCCAGTTGTTGAAGGTGTAGCCGACGCCGACGCCGAAGGTCATTGCGCTGTCGAAGCCCAACCCCTTGTGCTCCACCGAAATGCCCGGATCGTTATACAGCACGTTGTGGAGTTTCTTGACGCGCTGGTTGCTCATGCCGATGTCGCCGCGCAGATACCAGCCGCCGAAATCGACCGGCGGCGGTGCATAGGCGGGCGGCGGCGCGATCGGAAGGTCGGCGGCGAGTGCCGCGGTCGAGATGACGGACGCCGCTGCCGCGGCCAGCAAGTATTTTACGCAACGCATGGCTTTGCCCCTTTCGTGGCGCGGGCGGGAATCCCCACTCCGGAAACTCATGCCGGAACCATGGCAGCTAAAACTTAAACGTCACTTAACCCTAATAATTAAGGTTGATTTTTCGTTGTGGCGGTGCGCGAAGCGCATCCCGCGCGGCATTCGCCACACCGTCGCCACAACTGCTAACGGGATATAAAAGTAAAAACCAACGGGAAGTAAAAATCCCCTGCCCGCGCGCGACAGTTAGCGCGCCGCCGTTTTGCGACGAGGTCGAGCAGCCGCCACATCACCTTCCCCGCGCGCGGAGGGGACGATGCGATCGCCACGCCTCAGCGGATGACGAGCTTCGGCATCTTCGGCAGGAACACCGCGAGCAGCCCGATCGCGGGCAGGAAGGCGCAGACATTGTAGACGAAGTCGATGCCGCGATGGTCGGCGACGATGCCGAGCAATGCCGCGCCGATGCCGCCCGCGCCGAACGAGAAGCCGAAGAACAGCCCCGAGATCATGCCGAAGCGATGCGGCATCAGTTCCTGCGCGTAGACGATGATGGCCGGCATCGCCGACGAGATGACGAAGCCGATGATCATGCTCAGCACCGCCGTCCAGAACAGGTTGGCGAAAGGCAGCATCAGCGTGAACGGCAATGCGCCGAGGATCGAGAACCAGATCACGTAGCGGCGGCCGACGCGGTCGCCGATCGGACCGCCGAAGAACGTGCCCACCGCCGTCGCCGCGAGGAACATGAACAGGAAGATCTGCGAGGTCTGCGTCGAGACGTCGAACTTATGGATCAGGAAGAACGTATAGTAGCTGGTCAAGCTCGCCATGTAGATGAACTTGGAGAACACCAGCACGATGAGAATGGCGAGCGCAACCGCGACGCGGCGCGACGACGGCGCATCGGGATGGCGCGCCACGGCCTTGCTGGCGCGCGGCACGATGCGCGGCTTGTACCAGTGCCCGATCCGCCACAGGATGACGATGGCGACCGCGGCGATGATGGAGAACCAGGCGACGCTCGGCTGCCCGAACGGCACCACGATCAGCGCCGCCAGCATCGGCCCCATGGCCGAGCCGAAATTGCCGCCGACCTGGAACACCGACTGCGCGAAGCCATAGCGGCCGCCCGAGGCGAGCCGGGCGATGCGTGAGGATTCCGGATGGAAGACGGCCGAGCCGAAGCCGATCAGCCCGGCGGCCAGCAGGATCACGGCATAGGCATGCGCGGTGGAGAGCAGCAGCAGGCCGAGAAAGGTCGAGCCCATGCCGAAAGCCAACGAATAGGGCTGCGCCTTGCGGTCGGTGACGGCGCCGACGATCGGCTGCAGCAGCGAGGCGGTGATCTGGAAGGTCAGCGTGATGAGGCCGATCTGGGTGAAGTCAAGCGAATAGTTTTCCTTCAGGATCGGATAGACCGACGGGATCAGCGACTGCATCGTGTCGTTGAGGAAATGCGCAAAGCTGATGCCGCCGAGCACGACATAGGCCGGCCCCGTCGCTGCGGCGTGGCGATTCGCGGAGGGGTCCGGCACAGGCGTGCCGGGGGTGGTTTGATCGATGCTGACGGGCTTGTTCACGGGGGCTCACAGTCGCGGCGCGCGGAATCCGCGCAGCCTCGCGCAAGTACGATGCTAAAACGAGCCAGATAGGACAGAAAGCCGCACCCGACCAGCGCCGATTTGCGATAGCTGCAATGCGATCAGGGTTTAAGGTCTCGCACCCCCGCCGCGAATCTTACGCCGCGGCTGTGTGGCCGAGCGCCGAAACGATCATATCGACGGCCTCCTCGACCTTGTCGCGGTCGTCGCCCTCGCCCATCACGCGGATCACCGGCTCGGTTCCGGACGAACGCACCAGCAGGCGGCCATAGCCGTTGAGCTGCTTTTCCGCAGCGGTGATGGCCGAGCGCACGTCCGGATTCTCCAGCGGCTTGCCGGAGGCGTAGCGCACGTTCTTGAGGATCTGCGGCATCGGATCGAAGCGATGGCAGACCTCCGAGACCGGGCGGCCGAGCTTCTGCACCACTGCGAGCAGCTGCAACGCGGCGACGAAACCGTCGCCGGTGGTGGTGAAGTCGGACAGGATGATATGGCCGGACGGCTCGCCGCCGACATTGTAGCCCTGCGCCTGCATCTGCTCGAGCACGTAGCGGTCGCCGACCGGGGTGCGGACCAGATCCATGCCGAGCGACTTCAGATAGCGCTCAAGCCCGAGATTCGACATCACGGTGGAGACGACGCCCGGCTTGGTCAGCCGCCCGTCCTCCATCCAGCTCTGCGCGATGACTGCCAGCAACTGATCGCCGTCGATGATATGGCCGCGTTCGTCGGAGATGATGACGCGATCGGCGTCGCCATCGAGCGCGATGCCGATATCGGCCCGCATCTCGCGCACCTTGTGGCTCAGCGCCTCCGGGGCGGTCGAGCCGCATTCCTTGTTGATGTTGAAGCCGTCGGGATCGACGCCGATCGAGATGACGTCGGCGCCGAGCTCCCACAGCGCCTCCGGCACCACGCGGTAGGCGGCGCCGTTGGCGGCGTCCACCACCACGCGCAGGCCTTCGAGGCTCAGCGCGCGCGGCAGCGTGCGCTTGGCGAATTCGATGTAGCGGTCATGGACGCCGTCGATGCGGCGGGCGCGGCCAAGCTGGGTGCTTTGGGCGAGCTTCTTGTCGAGATTCTCGTCCATCAGAAGTTCGATCTGGCCTTCCACCTCGTCGGACAGCTTGAAACCTTCCGGCCCGAACAGCTTGATGCCGTTGTCGTCGAACAAATTGTGCGACGCGGAGATCATTACGCCGAGATCGCCGCGCATGGACTTGGTCAGCATCGCCACCGCCGGCGTCGGAATCGGCCCGAGCAGCAGCACGTCCATGCCGACCGAGGTGAAGCCCGCGACCAGCGCGTTCTCGATCATATATCCGGAGAGCCGGGTGTCCTTGCCGATCACGACGCGATGGCGATGCTCGCCGCGCTGGAACACCAGACCCGCCGCCTGCCCGACCTTGAGCGCGAGTTCCGGCGTAATCACACCGTTGGCCCGGCCACGAATTCCGTCGGTTCCAAAATACTTCCGCTTCATATCGCCCCCTGCGTGCGCCCGGAGGGGTCACACGCCGTCAAACAATCCGGCTCGTCTTATAGAGTGTTTGACGAGAAGGCGGGTTCAAAAAAAATGATCAATCATTACGATTAACGTTTGGAAAATCTTCACCAGTCCAACTAGGCGGCCTATCCTGATGAAATATCAGCGTTTTCTCTTGATGTCCTGATCGTGTCTGGAGGGCGCGGGCTGGACCACGTTAACCGGGTCGGACGCCGGAAAGGATTCTTCCAACGCCTCGTCCAGCGCCCGATCGAGCTTGCGCTTCTCGGCCTTATCCTTATGCCCGGCGGCGCGCTTGTCCTGTTCGTCCATGAACTTCACCTCACTGGCTGATTTCCCCGAAGGGCCAACGCCGTGCGCACGGGCCGGTTCCCGGCCGCCGGAGGCCAGCGCCGGCTGGATCACGCTGATCGGATCGGAGGCGGGAAACGTCTCCCTCAGCCCTTCATCGAGGGCATCGTCCAGCGAACCGCGCGAGGCCCTGGCCGACAGCGCGCGTAGGCGACGATCAGATTTTGCAGACATGGCATCCACCCCCGCATGTTGGCGACGCTTGCTGTGATTTCATGAGAGAGATATGCAGTCAGCGGCTGTCCGCCAGTGAGCGCTCGCGCGCATCCGGCGGCCAAGGGGAAAAAATCATGATGAAACGCGTCACCTGTATCGAAGACCTGCGTCTTTTGCATATGAAGCGGGTGCCGAAAGCGTTCTTCGACTACGCCGATCGCGGCTCCTATACCGAGGACACGCTGCGGGCCAACCGCACCGACCTTGAGAAGATCAAGTTTCGCCAGCGCATCCTGGTCGATGTCTCCAAGCGCAATCTGGGCACCACGATCCTCGGCGAGCCGGCCGCGATGCCCTTCATCCTCGCCCCCGTCGGCCTCACCGGGATGCAGCACGGCGACGGCGAGATTTACGCCTGCCGCGCGGCGCAGGCGGCGGGCGTGCC
>JBEBWH010000238.1:0-5299 GCA_040392305.1 Bradyrhizobium sp.
AGCTTGACGTCGTCCTTGCGCTGCTCGGCGGCGATCGCCATCGACAGCACGCCGGGCCACGGCGCGACATCGATCGCCGAAGCGGGAGCGGTCTTTCCGGCCGTCAGCATCTCGCCGGTCCGGATCGCGTCGAGCTTGCCGAACGCCACAAGATCGCCCGCGTCGGCCGAAGGGCGTTTGCCGTTGGCCCCGCCGGATGGGCTGGTGATGCCGGAGATTTTTCCGCTGCCGCCGCCGGAGGACAGCACCTGCGCGCCGTCGTCGAAACGTCCCGTCAGCACGCGGGCGAGCGAGAGCTTGCCGCCATGCTGCAGATGAATCGTTTTCATCACATAGGCCAGCGCATCGGCGCTGCCGTCCACGCCGAGCCGTTTCGCCGTTTCCGTCACGCTTGGCGCTTCGTGCCGCAGCGCCTTTAGCAGGCGCAGCACGCCGTTGCCGCGGATCGCAGCGCCGAGCAGCACCGGGCAGATCTGACCCTCGCGCAACTCCCTGGCGAGATCGTCGAACACCGCATCGCGCGGCGGCGGAATGTCGTCGAGCAACTGCTCCATCAGCTGGTCATCGTGATCGGCGAGCTTCTCCAGCATCGTGAAGCGCGCTTCCTCGCCGCGGTCGAGATCGCCGCCATCGAGATGGACGACTTCGGAGGCCATATGTTCGCGATAGATGAAGGCGCGCTCCAGCGCGAGATCGACGAAGCCGGCGACGATGTCGCCCTTCCAGATCGGAATCTGGCGCAGCACCAGCGGCACGCGCGTGGCCGTCTGAAGCATGCGCAGGCTTTCGCGCACACGCTTCGTCGCCTTGTCGATCTTGTTCAGATACAGAAAACGGGGAATGCCGAGCGCTTCCAGTTCACGCAGCACGAGCTGAAGCTGCGGCACCTTGCGCTCGTCGGCCTCGCACACCACGATCGCGGCATCGACCGCAGGCAGCGCCGCGCGCATGTCGTGAAGGAACTCCATCGAGCCCGGACAATCGACGAAAACATCAGTATCGCCCCTGAAGCTGGTAGTGGCCGTGGTCAGCCCAAGTCCCATCTTGTGGCTGCGGGCTTCCGGCGTGGCGTCGCCGACGCTGGTGCCGGCATCGACGCTGCCGGGCTTTGCGATCGCGCCCGTGCGCGCGAGAATGGCTTCGAGAAGGGTGGTCTTGCCGCTTTGAAAGGGGCCCACCAGTGCAATGCACCGGGGGGCACGGGGACTTCCGCCGTTCTGTCCCATCGCCGCCTCCTGCAGGGAGCCCGGCCCGCACTGACGCACCCTCGCGGGTCGGCACGGTCATCGTCTCAGCGTCTTGCGGCTGTGGCCAGGCCGAACACCGTGGCCGCGAAAAGGCCCGGCTCGCTTAAGCAAGCCGGGCCTTGTCGCATAGTGTTTGCAGACCGTCTGAACCGCGAAGTCCGCGTCAGGCGGCCAGCGTTGCCTCAATCAGCGATGGCGGTGGTTGCGCACCGGGATCAGATCCATGCCCTGAAAACCGAAGGCGAGATTGAGGCCGGTCTGGCCCTGCACGGGAACCGGCTGCAGCGACACCGACCTGCCCGGACCGCCGACGACCGAAGCCGAACCGGCGCCCGGACCGATGGAAATGCTGCTGCCGGCGCCGCCATAGCTGCCCGCAAGCCCGTTGCGGCCGACGCGGCCGGTCGGGGTGAAGACGTTGAAGCCGAGCACCCAGCGCTCGGTCACGCCGAGATCGACGCCGACGCGGCGCACGATCGCATCATAATGCTGGGCGCGACGGCGCGGCTGGCGCAGCGTGCAGTGAAGCGTCGATTCAGAACCGACCACCAGTCCGAGGCTCGGTCCGCCGACGCATTCCAGCGCACCGGCCGGCCGCAGCGATTGCTGCGCGGACGCGCTGATGGCGGAAGTCGCAAGCATGGCGCCTGCAAGGCCGAGCATGATCGAGAAACGACGCATTGTATTCACTCCATTTGCAAAAGTTGACGGAACGGAAGTCTGCGCACCGGCCGGAAAGTTCATCGGCCGGGGCGAAGCTGCATATCGGCGACGCCAAGCGCGATATTGACGCCGACCTGACCCTGGATGCTCAGCGGTTGCAGCGCGATCGCATTGGCCGAACCGCCAAGCAGCACATTGCCGCCGAGGCCGATGCCGACCGACGCGCTGCCCTGTGCGCCGACATAATCGCCGGCCAGATCGCCCGGCCCGAGTTGCGCCACCGGCGCATAGACCACCCACGCCAGCGACGATTCCTGCGTGATGCCGATATCGAGGCCGTATTTGCGGATGGTTGCGACGTAGCGGTCGTCAGGCTGGCCTTCCGCCCGCAGCACGCAGCCGAGATTGGTGACGGACCCCACCACGAAGCCGACGCTGGCGGCACCGCGGCATTCGAGAACACCGACCTTGACGCGCGAGGACGGCTGCGCACTCGCACCAAGCGACGACAAGACAAGCGCGGCGGCGGCCGCGACGATTGCGAAATGCTTCACGGGAAGGTCTCTCCAGGAGCGGGAACCTACCCTCACAATCACGGCGAAATTGTGTAGACGGGAAGCCGCATTCGCTCACAACCACGCAAATTTGAAGGCTCGGAATTGAATCCATAAAAAACGCGCGCCCTGTGTCGGGCGCGCGTTTTCTTTTGAGAGAGCGGAGCGCGTCAGCGCAGGCTGGCGCAGAAACGCTGGATGCGGGTGCAGGCTTCCTCGAGATCGCTGGTGCGCGTCGCGTAGGAGATGCGGAACGCCGGACCAAGCCCGAACGCCGATCCATGCACCACGGCCACGCCTTCCGCTTCGAGCAGCTCGGTGACGAAATCCTCGTCGGTCACGAGCTTCTTGCCGCCCGGCGTCGTCTTGCCTATCGCCCCGGCACAGGACGGATAGACGTAGAACGCACCTTCCGGACGCGGGCAATCGATACCCGTCGCCTGATTGAGCATCGACACCACGAGATCGCGGCGCTCCTTGAACACCTTGTTGTTGGCGGCGATGAAATCCTGCGGCCCGGTCAGCGCCTCGAGCGCCGCCCATTGCGAAATCGACGACGGATTGGAGGTCGACTGCGACTGGATGGTCGCCATCGCACTGATCAGTTCGCGCGGACCACCCGCATAGCCGATGCGCCAACCGGTCATGCAATAGGCTTTCGACACGCCGTTCACGGTGAGCGTACGTCCGATCAGCTGGGGTTCGACCTGCGCCACGGTCGCAAACTTGAAGTCGTCATAGACCAGATGCTCATACATATCGTCGGTCAGCACCCAGACATGAGGATGCTTGAGCAGCACGTCGGTCAGCGCCTTGAGGTCGGCATGGGTATAGGCCGCGCCGGTCGGGTTCGACGGCGAGTTCAGGATCAGCCATTTCGTCTTCGGCGTGATCGCGCGCTCCAGCGCCTCGGCGGTCAGCTTGAAACCGTCCTTCGCCTCGCACACCACCGGCACCGACTCGCCGCCGGCCAGCGCCACCATCTCCGGATAGCTGACCCAGTAGGGCGCGGGGATGATGACTTCGTCGCCCGGATTGAGCGTCGCCATCAGCGCGTTGTAAAGCACCTGCTTGCCGCCGGTGCCAACCGAGATCTGGTTCGGCTGGTAGCTGATGCCGTTCTCGCGCGCGAATTTGGCGACGATGGCTTCCTTGAGCTCGGGAATGCCGTCGACCGCGGTGTACTTGGTCTTGCCCGCCTCGATGGCGTGGATCGCCGCGAGCTTGATATTGGCCGGCGTGTCGAAATCCGGCTCGCCGGCGCCGAGCCCGATGACATTGCGGCCCGCCGCTTTGAGCTGGCGCGCTTTGTCCGTCACCGCGATGGTCGCGGAGGGCTTTACGCGGGACAGCGCGGCGGACAGGAACGACATCGTGATCCTCCTTGAACAAGGGAAAAGGCCGGACATCGGCCGGCGCCACTTCTAGGGCGGATACGCTCGCCAGCCAAGCAAAAAGACCCTGTTCGCTGCTTTCGCGCCAGCCCCCGCCCCTGAGGCCGCAATCGCTGCGGCAGGTTTCCCGCCGACCTCTCCAGAGCCTTCCGGATCGATATGGTTTCAAGCGATCCCGGCCATTTTGGGATCAAAGCCATGCTGCGAACCGCGCCAATCCCGCAGATTTTACCCTTTCGAACAATCTGGACTTGCGACGCCTGTCCCGGGGCTCCATTGTTTTCGCAATGATGATCCGGCGCAGGCGTCCGGAACGGAACGGCGGACGATGTACAAGCTCTATTCGATGCAGCGCTCGGGCAACAGCTATAAGGTTCGGCTGGCGCTCGCGCTGCTCAACATTCCCTACGAAACCGCCGAGATCGACATCCTGCGCGGCGAAAGCCGCACGCCCGATTTCCTGGCCAAAAATCCGAGCGGACAGGTGCCGCTGCTCGAGGTCGGGAGTGGCCGCTATCTTGCCGAATCCAACGCGATCCTGTGGTTCATCTCGATCGGCAGTTCGCTCGCGCCGGAAGACCGCATGGACCGCGCCGACGCGCTGCGTTGGATGTTCTTCGAGCAGCACGCGCTCGAACCTAATATCGGCGCCGCCTATTTCTGGCTGGCGCTGGTCCGCGGCGGCCGCGAACTGCAGACGCACTCGCTCGAGGATTGGATGGAGCGCGGCTACAATGCGCTCAAGGTGATGGAGAACCACCTCGATCACCATGACTACTTCGCCGCCGGACAGATCACCATCGCGGATATCGCCCTCTACGGCTACACCCACCTCGCGGAAACCTGCGATTTCGACCTGACGGCGTTTCCCGCGATCCGCGCCTGGCTCAACCGTGTCGAACATACGCCCGGCTTCGTCGCCATGGACTGGCGGCCGGACGACGCCATCGACAACGCCGCACCGCTTGCGGCCGGCTGAGCCGACGCCCACCCCGAGCCGGCGAATTCAGGCGTTTTCCGGGCAGCGGCGGCCGCAATCCTGCCGGCGATTGCTGCGACCTTGCCGCCAAGGTGATTCGCGCCGGCTGCGAAGGCTGACGCGTGGGAACCTCCGGCGGGATTCTGCGGGATTTTGGGCGATGAAGCGGTTACGCGGCTCGGATATCGGCTTTCACGACGGCGCAGCGCCGATCGGCTCGGCGCGGCTGACACGCGCCGTCGCGGCCTCGCTCGCGCTTGGCGCGCTGTCGCTCTCGCTCGCCGTCGCGCTGGCGATTGTCTCCGTCCGGCTCGCGCTCGCGCTCCCGGCTTGAGCGCGCCCTGTCGCGCTACCACTCGTGGAAAATGAAGAAGGCGCCCAGCGCGATCAGCGCGAACCCGATCGCGTGGTTCCAGCCGAGCGGCTCCTTGAGGTACCAGACCGAGAAGCCGGCGAACACCA
>JBEBWH010000239.1:0-5269 GCA_040392305.1 Bradyrhizobium sp.
ACGATACCGTGATGTATCTCGAAGGCTCCGACCAGCATCGCGGCTGGTTTCATTCCTCGCTGCTGGAAAGCTGCGGCACCCGCGGCCGCGCGCCCTACGACGTCGTGCTCACCCACGGCTTCACGCTCGACGAGCACGGCCGCAAGATGTCGAAGTCGCTCGGCAACACCACCGCGCCGCAGGACGTCATCAAGCAGTCGGGCGCGGACATCCTTCGCCTGTGGGTGGCGGCCTCCGACTATTCGGACGACCTGCGGATCGGTCCGGAAATCCTGAAGAACACGGTCGAGACCTACCGCAAGCTGCGCAACACCATCCGCTGGATGCTCGGCACGCTGCATCACCTTGAGCCCGGCGATGTGGTCTCACATGCCGACATGCCCGAGCTTGAGCGCCTGATGCTGCATCGCCTCAGCGAGATCGATGCCGTAGTGCGGCAGGCCTATGCCGATTTCGACTACAAGACCGTGGTGGCGCAACTCGCCGCCTTCATGAACACCGAACTGTCGGCGTTCTACTTCGATATCCGCAAGGATACGCTGTACTGCGATCCGCCATCGTCGCGCACGCGCAAGGCGGCGCTGACCACGATCGACATCCTGTGCGATGCGATCCTGAAATGGCTCGCGCCGATTTTGTCCTTCACCTGTGACGAGGCGTGGGCGTCGTATCGGCCGCAAGCGGCGGCCTCGGTGCATCTTACGACATTTCCGGAGGCTCTCGACCGCTATCGCGACGAGCGGCTGGCGGCGAAATGGACTGTGGTGCGCGACGTCCGGCGTGTCGTCACCGGCGCGCTGGAACTGGAGCGCGCCGCCAAGCGCATCGGTTCCTCATTGGAGGCCTCGCCGCTGGTTTATGTCAGCGACCCGGCGGTGCTGGGCATCCTCGCGGAGATCGACCTCGCGGAAATCTGCATCACTTCGAACGCCATGGTCACGAACGCCGACGCACCCGCCGACGCGTTCCGCCTGCACGACGTCAAGGGCGTCGCGGTGATGATCGAGCGCGCTGTCGGGCGCAAATGCGCGCGCTCGTGGAAGATCCTGCCGACCGTCGGCGACGATCCTGAGTATCCGGACGTGTCGCCGCGCGATGCGGACGCGCTGCGCGAGTGGAAGGCGCTGGGCCGCACCCCATGAGGCCTGCGCTGCGCATCGGGCTGTTCGCGGCCACCGTAGCCCTGATCGCCGATCAGGCCACCAAGCTGTGGCTGCTCTACGTGTTCGAACTGGGCCGCCGCGGCATCGTCGAGGTCGGGCCGTTCTTCAATCTCGTACTGGCCTGGAACACCGGCATCAGCTACGGCTGGTTCCAGACCGACAGCGCGAGCGGCCAGTGGCTGCTGCTCGCCTTCAAGGTGGCGGCGGTGACGGCGCTGGCGATCTGGATGGCGCGGTCCCACACTCGCCTTGCGACCATCAGCCTCGGGCTCATCATCGGCGGCGCGATCGGCAACGCCATCGACCGCTTCGCCTACGGCGCGGTGGTGGATTTCGTGCTGCTGCACCTGCGCATCGGCGGCAAGCTCTACAACTGGTACATCTTCAACATCGCGGATGTGGCCATTGTTGCTGGCGTGATCGGCCTATTGTATGACACTTTCCGCGGCCAACCCGCCGCAAAAGCGCCCTGATCCCGGCCGATACGATCCGGTCGGGGCGGCCCGTCGATCGGGCGGAACTGTTGCTCACGACCGGAGGCCATGGCTCGATGCATCCATCTTCCACAGCATTTGCGCGATGGTCGCGGCTTGCCGCGATCGCCCTTGGCGTCGGCCTGGTGGCCGCGGCGCAGCCCGCCGCCGCCCAGGACGATGACGAGATGACCTTCGAACAGGGCATCATTCACAGCCTGATGACCGGCCTCGGCGCCACCAATATGGACAATCGCGGCATCGACTACCGCGAACGCTCTCCGCTGGTGGTGCCGCCCAGGCTCGACCTGCCGCCGCCGGAAACCAGCCAGGACGTCACCAACGTCCCGAACTGGCCGAAGGATGCCGACGAGGCTGAGCGCAAGCGCATTCGCGCGGCCGCAAAGCAGAAGCAGGTGCTGGGCAACGAAGGCGCCCGGCCGCTGATGCCGGACGAACTGGCGGCGGGCCGCACGCGCGCCACCCGCCCGACCGAGCCGCTGCAGCCCGGCGTGACCACGAGCCCGATGCTGACCCCATCTCAACTCGGATTCAACGGCAGCATTTTCGATACCATGTTCGGCGGCAAGGCGACCGAATCCAAGCCCTTCACCGGCGAACCGCCGCGTGAAACGCTGACCCAGCCGCCGTCCGGCTATCAGACGCCGTCGTCGGGCTATGCCTACGGCACCGGGCCGAAGGAATCGAATAATACCTACTACGACATCATGCAGGGCAAGGAAGTCAAAAACTGACGGGAACCGGCGGCGGCCACGTGCGAAGCATCATGACCCGAACTGCATCCTCCCGCCGCCTGCTTGCCGTCGCGCTGCTCGCCCTCTCGGCGACAATCGGTCCGGCCGGCACCGGTCGCGCCGCGCCGCCGGAGCCGGTTTCCAGCTTCACCCTCGACAACGGGCTCCAGGTGGTGGTGATCCCGGACCGCCGCACGCCGGTCGTCACCCAGATGATCTGGTACAAGGTCGGCTCCGCCGACGAAACGCCGGGCCAGTCGGGGCTGGCGCATTTCCTCGAACACCTGATGTTCAAGGGCACCGTGCGCCATCCGGCGGGCGAATTCAGCAAGACCGTGGCGCGCATCGGCGGCAACGAGAACGCCTTCACCTCCTATGATTATACCGGCTACTTCCAGCGCGTGCCGCGCGAACAGCTTGCCACCATCATGGGCTTCGAAGCCGACCGCATGACGGGGCTGACGCTCAAGGACGAGAACGTGCTGCCGGAACGCGACGTCGTGCTCGAAGAGTACAATATGCGCGTCGCCAACAATCCGGCCGCGCGCCTCAACGAGCAGGTGATGGCGGCGCTCTATCTCAACCATCCCTCTGGCCGGCCGGTGATCGGCTGGCGACACGAGATCGAGAAGCTCGACCGCGAGGCGGCGCTTGCCTTCTACAAGCGCTTCTATGCCCCCAACAACGCCATTCTCGTGATCGCCGGCGACGTTGCCGCGAGCGAAGTGCACGATCTCGCCAAAAAAACCTATGGCGGCCTCGCCGCGCAGCCCGCGATTCCCGCCAAGCGCGAGCGGCCGCAGGAGCCGGCGCCGGCCGGGCCGCGCACGGTGACGCTGGCGGACGCCAAGGTCGAACAGCCCAGCCTGACGCGCGCCTATCTGGTGCCGTCGGCGCGCACGGCGGCGAAGGGCGAGCGCGCCGCGCTCAGCGTGCTGGCGCATATTCTCGGCGGCGGCAGCAGCTCGCTGCTCTATCGCGCGCTGGTGATCGAACAGGCGATCGCGGTCAGCGCCAGCACCTGGTACCAAGGCACGGCGCTCGATCCCTCCCAGTTCGGCATTTCGGCATCGCCCAAGCCCGGCATCGACTTCGCCCGGCTCGAAACGGTGATCGATGCGACGATCGCCGCCGTCGCCGACAACGGCATCTCGGCCGAGCAGCTTGAGGACGCCAAGACCCAGCTCGTCGCCCAGACCGTTTACGCGCAGGACAATCAGGCGGCGCTGGCGCGCTGGTATGGCGCCTCGCTCACCGTCGGCCTCGGCCTCGACGACGTGCGCGGCTGGCCCGACGAGGTCCGCGCCGTCACCGCCGCCCAGGTCCGCGACGCCGCGCACAAGTGGCTCGACAAGACCCGCTCCGTGACCGGCTATCTGGTCAAGGACACGACGCCGCCGAAGCGCGAGGAGAAACGCTCGTGATCGCCCCGTCGCGCCGCTTCGCCCTGTGCGCCCTCGGCTGCCTTGCATGGGCGCTGCTGTCACCCCTCAGCGCCGCGCAGGCGGCAACGAAGATCACCCGCGTGGTGTCGCCGGGCGGTATCGAAGCGTGGTTCGTGCAGGACGCCACGGTGCCGCTGATCGCCATGACCTTCGCCTTCTCCGGCGGCGCGGCGCAGGATCCGGCCGGCAAGCCGGGCGTCGCCAGCATGACCGGCAACTTGCTCGACGAGGGCGCGGGCGACCTTGACTCCAAGGCGTTTCATACCCGGCTGGAGCGGCACGCCATCGAGCTCGGCTTCTCTACCACACGCGATCACCTGCGCGGCACGCTGCGGACGCTGACGGAGCATCGCGACGAGGCGTTCGGCCTGCTCAAACTCGCGTTGACCGCACCGCGCTTCGACGCCGAGCCGGTCGAGCGCATCCGCGCCCAGACGCTCTCGGGCCTGCGCCGCGAAAGCACCGAACCCAATTCGCTCGCCGGCCACGCCTTCTGGAAGGCCGCGTTCGGCGAGCATCCTTACGGCCATCCGACGCGCGGCACGCTGGCGAGCGTGCCGATGATCGAGACCGCCGACCTCAAGGCCTATGCCCGCCGCACGCTCGCGCGCGACACGCTGAAGATCGCCGTGGTCGGCGACATCGAGGCCGACGCGCTCGGCCGCCTGCTCGACGACACTTTCGGCGCACTGCCGGCGAAGGCCGAACTGACGCCCGTTGCCGACGTCAGCGCCGCCAAGCCGCCGCAGCAGGTGTTCGTACCGCTCGACGTGCCGCAGACCGTCGTGGTTTTCGGCGGCCCCGGCATCAAGCGCCACGATCCCGATTTCATGGCGGCCTATATCGTCAACCACATCCTCGGCGGCGGCATGATGTCGTCGCGGCTCTATTACGAGGTCCGCGAAAAGCAGGGGCTTGCCTATTCCGTCTCGCAGTCGCTGATGTGGCTCGACCATTCGGCGATCTTCGCCGGCTCCACCGCCACCCGCGCCGACCGCGCCAGCGCTGCGATCGAGACGCTGACGCGCGAGATCAGCCGCATGGGCAAGGACGGCCCGACGCAGGAGGAACTGGACAAGGCCAAGTCCTACCTCAACGGCTCGCAGATGCTGGCGCTCGATACCTCGTCGAAGCTCGCCGGCGCATTGGTGCAGTATCAGCTCGACGGGCTCGGCATCGACTATCTGGACAAGCGCCCCGGCATCATCAATGCCGTGACGCTGGAGGACGCCCGCCGCGCCGCGCGGCGGCTGTGGAGCGACGGGCTGATCACCGTGACAGTCGGCCGCGCGCCGCAGGCCGAATCCCGGCCGGCGAGCCCGGCGCGACCGCCGCAGTCGCGCGTCAACTGATCTCCGCAGCCTCCCGGCATTGAATCCGCCGCCGTTCCGTGATCTGTCGCGGATGCGGGCGCTGCTGCGCCCGTCGCGCCC
>JBEBWH010000240.1:0-5267 GCA_040392305.1 Bradyrhizobium sp.
CATCACCGGCGCGCTGGTCGGCTCCTCGGGCGCGATCCTGTCCTACATCATGTGCCACGCCATGAACCGCAGCTTCTTCTCGGTCATCTTGGGCGGCTTCGGCGGTGAAACGGCCGTCGCGGGCGGCGGCGGAGGCGGCGAGGCCAAGCCGGTCAAGCTCGGCTCGGCCGACGACGCGGCCTTCATCATGAAGAACGCCTCGAAGGTCATCATCGTGCCGGGCTACGGCATGGCGGTGGCGCAGGCGCAGCACGCGCTGCGCGAGCTGGCCGACAAGCTCAAGGAGCAGGGCGTCGAGGTGAAATACGCGATCCACCCGGTCGCCGGCCGCATGCCCGGCCACATGAACGTGCTGCTGGCCGAGGCCAACGTGCCCTATGACGAGGTGTTCGAGCTGGAGGACATCAACTCGGAGTTCGCGCAGGCCGATATCGCCTTCGTCATCGGCGCCAACGACGTCACCAACCCGGCGGCCGAGGAAGATCCGACGTCGCCGATCTACGGCATGCCGGTGCTGCAGGTCTGGAAGGCCGGCACGGTGATGTTCATCAAGCGCTCGCTGGCGTCGGGCTATGCCGGTATCGACAACCCGCTGTTCTATCGCGACAACACCATGATGCTGCTCGGCGACGCCAAGAAGATGACCGAGAGCATCGTCAAGGCAATGTGACCTTTGTGTCGGACCGGGCGGGCGCGCGATGCGTCTGCCCCGCCGCGATCCGCGAAAACTTAAAAAAGGCGGCCCTCGGGCTGCCTTTTTTGTGTCCGCGATCACGCCCATGAAGGCGGCCTGCGTTGAGCACAGGATCATCTGTCGTTTTTGTTGCAGGATTGCTGGACACACGGGATCAGGTTTGCTACACGACGCCGTCCCGAGAAAAACCGGTGTCACACCGGGCGCATAGCTCAGTTGGTAGAGCAGCTGACTCTTAATCAGCGGGTCCCAGGTTCGAGCCCTGGTGCGCCCACCATCCCCTCCCGGACAGATCGCGTCGCACGCGTTTCCCTTGCTAGATCGATTGGCCGCAGGGCGCGCCCTTTGGGGCGGCCGCTGCAATTTGCTGCGCCGCCTTAGTCGCTGCCGTCGTTTCGTCGCGGGGCCGGGCGAGGCCGCGACCCATCTCGACGCTCGTCAGGCGGAACGGTCGTGGTGTTCTCCGCGCCATTCGTCTCTGCGTTGTACTCTTCGTCGGCCTCCGATGCGGAAGCTTCCGCGAGCTTGCGCAGCCTGAGTGCGTGGGGCTTGCCTTTTTTCTCCGACATTGCGTGGCCATTTGGCGGTCAGGAATTGTCCGATTGCAGATCGGCCAGGCGCAGGCGGGCGCTCGCGCCGGCGAGGATCTGCGAGCAGGCGCCGATCAGCCAGCCGATTCCGATCGCGAGCGTCCACGCAATGGCCGGCGCGGCATCGAAAACAATCAGGTAGACGGATATCAGCGCCGCTCCGGCCGTAAGAAACGTGCCGGCCGCGCTCAACAGCTCGACCGGATCCGCGGGAGCGGGCTCGGACCGGACTGGCATCGCGGGGGTGCGGAATGGCGGCGGCAGATCGATGCCGAGATAAAATCCGAAGGCGCCGAGAATCATCATCACGAGGACGAGCGCAACGGAACTCAAAGCCGGAATCGGCGCGTTGGCGACATGCGCCGCGACGAAAAGCCCGCACGAAGCGCCTGCCATTGCAAGTCCGGTGCGTTCGATCACGTGAGCGCAACGACTGGTTCGAGACCGTATGCCGGTCTCGGCGTAGCTGTTGGTGGCCATGCATCCCTCTGATCAAGCCGAGGTACGCCGCGCCTCGCCGCAACTTGAACGCGGCATTGCAACATTCTTAAGGCTGACGTGGAGCCTGAATGGTTCAGGTCAAGAGCCCGCAGAAAATATTCAGCATCTCTGTTTTGGCGGATGCTTGAAGCGGAACTGCGTCGCGTGCGCGCGGAACCGGTATCGGCCGCGTGCGCGGGTGAAGATCGCGATTGTGTTGCGGCGACAGGGTTGGCGGTTAGAGCTTTTCCGCTTCTGATGGAATCAGAAGCGGAGCTCCAGACTATTGTTTTAACGCGTTTTCTTCACGCGAACCGGGACCCACGTCGCTTGAAAACGCTATAGCGTGATGCCGTTGTGCAGAGTTGGCCGATGGTCTTGATGCACAGGCGGCCACGATTTCAATTGCACCGCACGGGACTGCCGGTTTTCAACGCGTCTGGGGCGGTCCCACTTTTGGCGGAGCCGGCGCAGGCGCGCCGGAGCGCGCTGCCGAACCCATCGCGACAGGGATTTCATCCGCTAAGCGGATCGGTCCCGGTCCGCATGCGCGCGAGCGCCGGGACCGGGTCGTTGCGGTATCGCTGTCAGGATTTTTTCAGGCAGAGGCCGACGGTCGGTGCGGTGGTGCACTTGGCGCCATCGGGCGCGCCGCCGCTCGGGCAGAAGACCGCGACCAGCGTTTCGCTCGCATCGCAGCTCACCGAGGTGTCGCCCTGGACGGCCCGGACATTGGCGGAATCGCCTTTGTCACCCTTGTCGCCTTTATCGCCCTTGTCTCCCTTGGCGCCGGGTGCGCCCTGCGGACCTTGAGGGCCTTGCGGTCCCGGTTGTCCCTGCGCGCCGGGCACTCCCTGAATGCCTTGCGCGCCCTGCGGACCGGCCGGCCCCTGCGGCCCGGCGTCGCCTTTCGGCCCCGGATCGCGGCCGCAGCCCGCCAGAGCCAGTGCGACGGCGGCAACGAATACAATACCTATCGGTCTCATGAGCGCCCCTCCCATCATGTTTAATATTATGGGAGCAATTCCGCCTGCGCGGGAACCGGTTGTCAAGCCGGCCGGACACGGGCGCACAAATATGCGCGGCGCTAGGGTGAGACGAACTCGCTGCGGGCGTACCCCTGCATGTAGAGCAGCGCGGTGAGGTCGCCATGGTCGATACGCGCGGCCGCGGCCGCCGCGACAGCCGGCTTGGCATGATAGGCGACGCCGAGACCGGCCTCGCCGATCATCGCGAGATCGTTGGCGCCGTCGCCCACGGCCAGCGTATCGATGGTGTCGAGGTCGAACGACTCGCGCAGTTCGATCAGCGCGGCGAGCTTGGCGTCGCGCCCAAGAATTGGTTCGACGACCCGGCCGGTCAGCCGGGCGTCTTCGACAATCAGCTCGTTGGCGCGGTTTTCCTGAAAGCCGACCATCTCGGCGACGGGGCGGGTGAACAGCGTGAAGCCGCCGGAGACGAGGCAGGTATAGGCGCCGTGCGCCCGCATGGTGTGGACGAGCGCGGGGCCGCCCGGCGTCAGCGTGATGCGGTGCTGCAGGACTTCGTCGACGACGGAAACGGGCAGCTCTTTCAGCAGCGCGACGCGCTCGCGCAGCGCCGGCTCGAACGCGATGTCGCCGCGCATGGCGCGTTCGGTGATCGCGGCGACATGCGCCTTGAGTCCGGCGAAATCGGCCAGTTCGTCGATGCATTCCTGTCCGATGATGGTGGAATCCATGTCGGCGAGGAAAAGCCGCTTGCGTCGTGTCGCTTGCGGTTGCACCACGACATCGATAGCGAGGTCGCCGAGCGCGGCGCGCAGGCGGTCAGCGATGGCCGCTGGCGCTTCCTCGCTCGCGAAGGCGATGTCGGCGGCAACTTCCGGGTCGAGCCAGCGCGGCGTTTCCGCCGACGGCAGCAGGGCCATCGCGCCGTCGAGGACGGTGCTGTCGATGGCCGGCGAGGCCGGATTGCAGATCAAGGTAGCGACAAGGGACATGCGGCGTGCAGGGTGTTGAGGGGCGGAACGGGGCGAGGGGCCTCGCGGCGGTGCTTATCGCAGGCCCGACCGCCAGCGGCAAGTCGGCGCTCGCTTCGCAGATCGCGGCGGCGGCCGGAGGCGTCGTCATCAACACCGATTCCATGCAGGTCTATCGCGATCTGCGCGTGCTGACCGCGCGTCCGACGCCGGAGGAGGAGGCGCGCGTGCCGCACCGGCTCTACGGTTATCGCGACGCGGCGCAGAACTGCTCGGCCGGGCTCTGGGTTGCCGACGCCGCGCAGGCGCTCCGCGAGGCACGGGAGGCCGGCCGGCTGCCGATCTTCACGGGCGGCTCCGGCCTTTATTTCAAGGCGCTGACGCGCGGTCTGTCGGCGGTGCCGCCGATCCCGCCGGACATCCGCGATGCGGTGCGCGCGCGGCTCGTGCTCGAAGGCGTCGAGGCGCTGCATGCGGAACTGGCGCGGCGCGACCCTGTCACCGCAGCCCGCCTGACGCCGCGCGACCAGAGCCGCATCGCCCGCGCGCTGGAGGTCGTGAAGGCGACGGGGCGGTCGCTGACCGACTGGCACAACGAGGGGCTGCCGCCGCTGTTGCCGCCCGACGCGGTCCGGGCGGTGTTCCTCGCCCCCGAACGCGACGTGCTCTACGCCCGGATCGACCGGCGTTTCGTCGAAATGCTGGAGCAGGGCGCACTGGAGGAGGTGGCGCGGCTCGCGGCCCGCGACCTCGATCCGCTGCTTCCGGCGATGAAGGCCCATGGCGTGCCGGCGCTGATCCGGCACCTGCGGGGGGAGTTGTCGCTGGAGGAGGCTTCCGAGATCGGCCGCGCCGACACCCGCCACTACGCCAAGCGGCAGTTCACCTGGTTCCGGCATCAGCTGCCCGAGTTCGAATGGATCGCGCCGGAAGCTGCCGCGGATACGCTGCAGCGCACGCTTTTGCCTTGACCGGCACGGACAGGCGCTCTATTCTGAATGAAATCTTCGAACGTTACGACTGGCAAATGCGCAATAAAATTTCCATCTCCGTCATCCTTATCGTACCCTGGCACACCGCCGGGGGTGGCTGACGGCCACCCGCTTTCAGGCGGTGTGCGAGGGCCTTAGGGGCCCTTTTTTATTGCCGGAATGCACCCTTTTGCGAACGATGACGACTTCAGCCGGAGCAGACCAATGAGTGACAGCAAGGCCCACGACCCGAACCGCATGACGGGAGCAGCGATGATCGTGCGCGCGCTGATCGACCACGGGGTCAAGCATCTGTTCGGCTATCCGGGCGGCGCGGTGCTGCCGATCTATGACGAGATTTTCCAGCAGGACGGCATCGAGCACATTCTGGTGCGGCATGAGCAGGGCGCGGGTCACGCCGCCGAGGGCTATGCCCGCTCGACCGGCAAGCCGGGCGTGGTGCTGGTGACGTCGGGGCCGGGCGCCACCAACATGGTGACCCCGCTGACCGATGCGCTGATGGATTCCATTCCGCTCATCTGCATCACCGGCCAGGGGCCAACCCACCTGAT
>JBEBWH010000241.1:0-5264 GCA_040392305.1 Bradyrhizobium sp.
AGCCCTGAAAGGCGCGCATCGGCCGCGGCGACACCGGGATCAGCTTCGGCTGCATCACCAGCCGGCAGCGTCCGATACCGTCGCGATCGCGGAACGGCTCGATCGCGATCAGCTTCTCGCGCGCCGCGATCTCGCCCTTGATGACCCAATAGAGCGATCCGCCGGCCAGTAGTTCTTCGTTCCGTTTCGGCGTCATCCGGGTGGTGTGGATGTGATGCTGCGGCAAGCCGGCGGCCTTCGCCGCCCGCATGCGCTCGGCGATCCAGCCGCGCAGTTCCTTGACGGACTCACAGCCCACACAAAGCTTGATGAGATGAAGCGGCATTCCGATTGAGCAGCCTTCGCGAACCTGACACGTCCGGGATAGATACAAACTCAGCGACGGGATGAACAGGGAGGATCCCTGTCGGCGCTTTGTTCGGTCCGATTGTCCACCGGCGCAGCGCCGTCGGCAGGCCTATTGCGAAGGTGTCAGTTGCATCGGCGCGACCGGCTCCGGCCGCGAAGGTCGTTTCGCCGCCGGCGGCGCGGGCCGCGGCACCTGAGCTTGCGCAGCAGGCGCGGATGGTTGCGACGCAGCACCGGGGTTCGGCGCAGAAGCAGGTGGCGGCTCCGGAGTCATGATGCTGACCGGCGGTATCGAATCCGACGTCGGAAAGTCAGCGGTGGTCGGCTTCCCGGTCGGCGCTTCCTCGGGCATCGCCTGCAGCGCGCCGAGCGCCGGCACCACCGCTCCAGCGCCCCATGTCAGCATATGACGTCCGATCAGCGAATCGTAAGTCCGCGCATTAATATTTGCCACGATCCTACTGTAATCGTTAAAAAATTTGAATGTCGCACACGATGCGGCGGTACAGCCGTCGCGCGTCGTCAGAACATGGGCGACTAGTCCGTAGCGGTCGCGTTCGAGTGCACGACGCAAGGCGCGGATATCGGGTGCAGCCATCGAGGCCGTGCCGCCCTGCGCGGTCAGATGCGTGAGCTGTCCCGCCACATACGACACCGCGGCAGCGGTCGCCTCCGGAGATGAAAACAGCGCACGCTCGCAGGCGGCGACGACCGTCTCCCCGGCGATCTCGTCAAGGCAGGACAGAGCCGGCATGGCTGCGACGGAGGCCGGCGAAGCGTTCGGCGACAGGTCGGTGCCACGCAGCAATGCGACGGCGGCCAAGCCCACGGCCAGCAGCGAGGCCAGCGCCAACGCACCCGTGACCGCCGGCCACTCGGCATACCGCAGGGCCGCGAAAACAACCACGGCCAGACACGCAGCCGCAACCAGTGTCAGCCACATCGGCAAAGCGGGCGATCGCCAGAGGTCATCGAGTGCAGTGGTAAGAGCCCAACTCATGGCAGCCGTTCCCGAGGCTGCATCAGCGGTCTCGACGGCAGGTGAGGCTGTCAAGCAGCCGCGAGCTGGCTTTCTTTGGCAACCCGCTCAAAGGCTTCCGTCGAACTCTTGATGCGATACTGACAGTCGTCGCCATCTGTTGGGAGGAGACGGACAACTTCATAAGTTCCGGTAGCGGCGGGGCGTGCCACGTTGCTCGCGGTGAAATAAACAAACTCTCCAAGACCATACTTGTGCTTCAACGCCCTCTCCTTCTCGCAAACACCAACAACCCATGGCGAAACATGGACTTTGACGGGTCCGCCCGGCGGACACCGCTAAGCGATGTTCTTCTAACACGGCGGGGGCATAAAATACCAGTAAAAAGGGCACCTATAACCGTCATTTTTGCATATTTTTCAGTGTGATAATCAAATTTTCCGCAATGCGAAAAGGAACTTCCGCAGGCCTGCGCCGGAACCAGCCGCCGGCCACCGCGGAGCGCCAGTGACGACTGCGGGCGCTGCGGCCGCCGCTCGAAGCAACAAATCAACGGCTGCCCGCACCGCCGCCGGATCTCGGCAGGCTACCTCGACGTCCCCGGCGGGGGTCGCCTCATGCGGGGAGCCAACGCGGTATCGACCGTGCCCCGTCAGGGACCGGGAACGAGGGCGGTGCTCCGCCCCGTCAGACGATAGGCAACGAGACCGGCCCATTCATGAACCGCGACATCGACGCGCGCGAGCCCCGCACTCAGTCGCCGGAACGGCATGACCGCATCGCGCCAGCCGCGCGTGCGCCAGTCCACGGGGAACGCCTCAACCGGAAAACCGGCGGCGCGGAACGCGGCGATCGATCGCGGCATATGAAAGGCGGACGTCACCAGCAGCCAGCGCTCGCCCGGCTTCGGTTGCACCAGATCGCGCGTCAGCCACGCATTCTCCGCCGTCGTCCGCGACCGGGTTTCAAGCAGGATGCGCGACCGGTCGATCCCGAACCGCTGCAGCAGCGCGCCCGCCAGCGGCGCTTCCGCCACTCCTTTCGTAAGCAGCCGCGCGCTGCCCCCTGAGAACACGATGCGCGCCTGCGGGAAGCGCCGCGCCAGTTCCAGCATCGCAATGACGCGCTCGGCCGAGGCATCGACCTCCAACTGATGCCGCGCATGCGACAGATCCGGATCGATTGCGCCGCCAAGGACGACGATGCCGTCCGGCGCCGGGCCGTCCGCCTGCCAAGCCGGGAACCGTTCCGTCAGTGTCAGCAGCAGCACATGGCCAAGTGGCGAGTATCCGGCGATCAGCAGCAGAATCAGGCCGGTTCCGCCCAGCCGCAGTCCGGCGCGTTTCCAGCCGATCAGATAGAGCACGACGCCCGCCCCGCACATCAGCGCGATGAAATTCGACGGCTGGACGACAAAGCCCAAAACCTTGGACAGCACGAAGAACATCGATTGCGCCTCCCGGCCCGTCGCGAGCAAAACGCGCGCATTTCTGGTGGAAAAAGCCGCCGTGAAGTGGCACTGAGGCGCTTCCGGTTGCGCCCGCCGCTCGCCCTCGCTCACCCCGTTCATAACCTGATTCCGCAACGCCATGACCTCGCTCAGCAGACTTGCCGGCCTCGCAGGGATTTTCTGCCTGATCTGGGGGACGTCCACCGACGCAGCCGCCGACTGTCCCCATCCGGATGCGCTCGGCACGTCCCGCGTGATGGCGGTCGATCCGGCGACCTATCCGCGCGTCGGTCTGAAGAGTTTTCCGCAAACGCTGCCGCTTGCCGACAAGGAAGTGGTGCTGACCTTCGATGACGGCCCGTTGCCGGCCACAACCCCGCGGGTGCTCGCAGCACTGGCCAGACAATGCGTCCGGGCGACATTCTTCGTCGTCGGCCAGAATGCGACCGCCTATCCCAAGCTTACGCGCAGGCTCGCCGCCGAGGGCCACACCGTGGGGCACCATTCATGGTCGCACCCCGATCTCGCAACGATTCCCTTCAACGACGCGCTCCGCAACATCGAGCGCGGCATCGCCGCCGATGAAGCCGCGCTGGCGGGGAGCGAAGGCCGCGCGGCGCCGTTCTTCCGCTTCCCCTATTTCGCCTCGACCCCGCAATTGCTGGAGGCGATGCAGGCCCGGCAGTTCGCGGTGTTCGGCGCCGATTTCTGGGCCAGCGACTGGGACAACATCACGCCCGAACACCAACTCAAGCTGGTCACGGAACGACTCGTCAAGGCCGGCAAGGGCATCGTCCTGTTTCACGACGTGCAGGCCCGCACCGCGGCGATGCTGCCGGCGTTCCTCAGCTACCTGAAGGCAAACGGCTACCGCATCGTGCATATCGTCCCGGCAGCCTCACGCGCGCAACCTCCCACCGCGGCACTGCCGCCATCCCGAAGCCGACATGATTAAGGCCTCGTTCACGACCGGCTCAGTAGTTTCAAGACCTTCCGAGCGGGTGTGGTGATGCGTGCACGGCTTGATAAAAGCAAAACAACGACTTTGGCGTGGGCGACCGGGCTCCTGCTCGCGGGCGCTATGCTTGCCGCCGATCCGGCCTTCTCTGCGAGTTGCGGCCCCGATGCGCTCGGCACATCCCGCACGCTGGTGGTCGATCCGACCGAACATCCGCGTATCGGCACCATGCAGTACGAGGAAACGCTGCCGCTGCGCGACCGCGAGGTCGTGCTGACATTCGACGATGGCCCGCTGCCGCGCTACAGCAATCAGGTGCTGGACATTCTCGCCGCCGAATGCGTCAAGGCCACCTTCTTCCTGGTCGGCCGCATGGCGCAGGACTTCCCCGCCGGCGTGCGGCGCATCTACAACGAGGGCCACACGGTTGCGGCCCATAGCCAAAACCATCCGCGCCGGTTCGACCTGATGCCGCCGGAGAAAGCGCAAAGCGAGATCGACGACGGCATCGCCGCCATCAATGCAGCCCTTGGCGATCCGACGCGTCTTGCGCCGTTCTTCCGCATTCCCGGCCTGCGCCGCGCCGCCAGCGTCGAGGCCTACCTGGCCTCGAAAGGGATCATGACGTGGAGCGCCGATTTCCCCGCCGACGACTGGCGGCCGATTTCAGGCGCCGAGGTCGCCAATCTCGCGCTGTCGCGGCTGGCGGCCAAAGGCAAGGGCATCCTGCTGCTCCACGACATCCAGCCGCGCACGGTGGAAGCCCTGCCTGTGATCCTGCGCGAGCTCAAAGCGCGCGGTTACCGGATCGTCCACGTCATCCCCGCGGATGCGCAGCATCCCAGGACGCCGACCGAACCCGCGCAATGGCGGCTGCATCCGGCCGCAACAGCGCCCGTGGCCCGCCTGCGCTGGCCCAGGCCGCCGCGTTTCGTGTTTGCGGCGGAGGAGAGCTTCCCTGTGCCCGGCGTGACCAGCGCCGAACAGCACGCCTTCCCCGTTGCCGGCGCGAGGCGGCCCGGCACCCTGACGCAGCTCTGGCCGCGCCCCGCGGCGGCGGATGTTCCGGCCATCACGGAGCTGCCCGTTCCGGCACAGGAAATCTTTTCGATCGGGGATTGGCCCTCCGGCAACGTTTCACGCGCGCGGGCAAGGCATGCCGGTCGGCATCCGAACCGCCGGGCCAATGCCCAGACCGTTCGCGGCCCGATGCAGATCCTGACGATCGCCACCGGACGATCGCACGCCGCCGACCTCAGCGGAAACTGAGGCGCAATCCGCCCGATCGAATCGCGCCCATGACCAGGCTGGCCTCCATCAGCCTGCACGTATCGCGCCCAATCAGCCGTCCGACGCCGCGGCGAAGTTGGGGAATGGGATGCGCGGGAGCAGCCATCACCCGGCCGATGCAAAACACGGGCGAAAGCGGGTAAAAGACAGGATTTTGATGGGGCTGTCGGTGGTGCGCTCGGAGGGACTCGAACCCCCACGATGTTACTCACTGCCACCTCAAGGCAGCGCGTCTACCA
>JBEBWH010000242.1:0-5263 GCA_040392305.1 Bradyrhizobium sp.
CTGACCTATTTCGGCGACATGGACGTCTCCGAATTGCGCGACAAGCCCGCGGGCCGCCAACCGATCGACACCCGCACGATTGCGGCTTCACGCATCGAGGAGGTCATCGACGCGGTGGGGCGGGCGCTCGATGCAGGCAGGCAGGTCTACTGGATCTGCCCGCTGGTGGAAGAGTCCGAAACCGTCACGCTGATGGATGCCGAGCAGCGCTTCGCCATCCTGCACAAGCGTTTCGGCGATCGCGTCGGCCTCGTGCATGGCCGGATGCGCGGCGCGGACAAGGACCGCGTCATGGCGCAGTTCTCCGCCGGCGATCTCGGCCTGGTGGTCGCCACCACCGTGGTCGAGGTGGGCGTCGATGTGCCCGCCGCCAGCATCATGGTGATCGAGAATGCCGAGCGCTTCGGGCTTGCGCAGCTCCATCAGTTGCGCGGGCGCATCGGGCGCGGCTCGGAAGCCTCGACCTGTCTTCTGGTCTATAGCGAGCCGCTCGGCGAGAACTCCGCGGCGCGGCTGCGCGTCATCCGCGAGACCATGGACGGCTTCCGCATCGCCGAGGAGGACCTGCGGCTGCGCGGCGAAGGCGATGTGCTCGGCACGCGCCAAAGCGGCCTGCCCGGCTTCCGCATCGCGCGTTCGGAGGTACACGGCCAGCTTGTCACGCAGGCGCGCGATCAGGCGCTGCGCGTCATCCGCGACAACCCGAAACTGACCGGCGAAACCGGCGAAGCGCTGCGCTGCCTGCTCTATCTGTTCGGTCGCGACGAGGCGCTGCCGCTGATCGGCGCGGGCTGACCCCGCGCCTGAATTACGACGCCGATGCCTTGGTGCCGGACGCCGAGCGCGCAGCGTCAGCAGCTGCCGCCAGCGCCGCAAGGCGCTGCTTCTGCGGATCGGTGCCCGGCTGCACCACGCCTGCCGACATGATCAGCGTCGCGGCGTCGTCGGTGCCCATGTCGATCTCGATCACCTTGCTCTTCGGGACGTAGAAGAAGAATCCTGTCGTCGGGTTCGGAGCGCATGGCAGAAACACCGAGATGTACTCTTCCTCGCCGGGAAGGCTCTGTTCCACCGTCGCGCTCGGCGGCTGGGAGATCAGCACGATCGACCACATGCCAGGAGCGGGAAACTCGACCATGCCGACCTTGCGGAAGCTCGATCCCTTGCCGGAGAACAGCGTTTCGAACACCTGCTTGAGGCCGCGATAGATGGCGCGCACCACCGGCATCCGGCCGAGCAGATGCTCGCCCAGCTCGACGAGCTTGCGGCCGATCAGATTGGCGGTGAAGAAGCCAACCAGCGTGAGCCCGACCACTCCGACGATCAGCCCGAAACCCGGCACGGCGAACGGCAGATAGGCTTCGGGACGATAGGCCGCCGGCACCACCGGACGCACCAGACCGTCGACCCAGTTGATGAACCACCACAGCAGATAGATCGTGATGACCACCGGGCCGGTGACGATGAGGCCGGTCAGAAAATAGTTACGGAACCGGGCCATGAAACCGCGCGGCCCGTCAGGGGCCGGCGCGATTTCCGGACTGTCGGGCGGAAGCGGCGGAAGGTTGGGGCCGGTCATCATGAATCCGAAGCGACGCAGTCGGAGGAAATGTTGTGTGTCATCGGATCATTCTAGCAGGTTTTTGCAATCGGACGGTCCCGTCGCTGCGACCGTTTGTCAGTCCCTCGCCTACTCCACAGTGACCGACTTGGCGAGGTTGCGCGGCTGGTCGACGTCAGTCCCCATGATGACGGCCGTATGATAGGCCAGCAGCTGAACCGGAATGGCATAGACCAGCGGCGTCACGCTCGCGGGCATGTCGGGCAGCACGATGGTTTCCAGCGAATTGACTGTCGCCTCGCGTGCGCCCTGCGCATCCGTCATCAGGATGATGTTGCCGCCGCGAGCGGCGACCTCCTGCATGTTGGACACGGTCTTCTCGAACACCCGATCGTAAGGCGCGATCACCACCACCGGCATCTGCTCGTCGATCAGCGCGATCGGCCCGTGCTTGAGCTCACCCGCGGCATAGCCTTCAGCATGGATGTAGGAGATTTCCTTGAGCTTGAGCGCACCCTCGAGCGCCAGCGGATAGCTGGTGCCGCGTCCGAGGTAGAGCATGTCCTTGCATTTGGCGATGTCGCGCGCCAGCCGCTCGATCTGCGGTTCCAGCGCCAGCGTGGTCGCAATCAGGCGCGGCACCTCGATCAGCGCATGCGTCAGCTTGTTCTCGTCCTCGGCGGAGAGTTCGCCCCGCGCGCGCCCGGCGGCGATGGCGATCGCCGCGAGCACGGCCAACTGGCAGGTGAAGGCCTTGGTGGAGGCGACGCCGATCTCCGGCCCCGCCAGCGTCGGCATCACCACCGCGCTTTCGCGGGCGATGGTCGAGGTCGGCACGTTGACCACCGCGAGCGTGTGCTGCCCTTGCGCAGCGGCGTAGCGCAGCGCCGCAAGCGTGTCAGCCGTTTCGCCGGATTGCGAGATGACGATCGACAGGTCGCCCTTGCGCAGCGGCGCTTCGCGATAGCGGAACTCGGACGCCACGTCGATCTCGACCGGCAGGCGCGCGAAGCGTTCGAACCAGTATTTGGCGATGCTTCCGGCATAGCTTGCCGTGCCGCAGGCGGTGATCGAGACACGCCCGATCTCGCGGAAATCGAACGGCAGATCGCTCGGGAGCACGATGCGCTCCTGCGCCATGTCGACATAACGCGCCAGCGTATGGCCGACGACTTCCGGCTGCTCGTGGATTTCCTTGGCCATGAAGTGGCGGTAGTTCGCCTTGTCGACCAGGAACGCGGCTGCGCCCGACTTGAGCACCTCGCGCTTGACGATGGCCCCTTGAGCGTTGCGGATGACTGCGCCATCGCGCGTCAGCACCACCCAGTCGCCGTCGTCGAGATAGCTGATGCTGTCGGTAAACGGAGCAAGCGCGATCGCGTCCGAGCCGAGATACATCTCGCCGTCATCGTAGCCGATCGCGAGCGGCGCGCCCTTGCGCGCGCCAATCATGAGGTCTTCCTCGCCGGAGAAAACAAAAGCCAGCGCGAACGCGCCGTGCAGTTGCGGCAGCGCCGCCTTGACCGCATCGGCCGGGCCGAGACCGTTGCGCATATATTCGTCGACGAGATGCAGCACCACTTCGGTGTCGGTCTCGGTCTCGAACGTCACGCCGCGCGCCGACAGTTGTTCGCGCAGATCGCGGAAGTTTTCGATGATGCCGTTATGAACCACCGCCACCCGCTCGGTGGCGTGCGGATGCGCGTTGGTCTCGGTCGGCTTGCCGTGCGTGGCCCAGCGCGTGTGGCCGATTCCGATATGGCCCCCGAGCGGCTCGGCGCGCAGCCGCGCCTCCAGATTCTTCAGCTTGCCCTCGGCGCGTCGCCGCTCCAGCCGGCTGGCTTCGAGCGTCGCGACACCTGCGGAATCATAGCCGCGATACTCCAGCCGCTTGAGGGATTCGACCAGTTGCTCCGCAACAGGGCCGCGCCCCAGAATTCCGATGATGCCGCACATGCGGTTTGCAGTCTCCCAATCACGAAACGGACAGCGCCATATCTAGAGGGCGCAGGCTTTCCGCGTTATTAACGATTTGTTGCGAATTGAGACAGGGTTAAGCACGCCTCGCTTGCCCGCTGTCTCGACAGCTTGCTAACCCTTGGCTTTCGTCGCCTTGGCCGTCTCCTTACGCTCGCGAAAAAGCTTCGCCCAGCCCGGTCGCGTGGCCTGCTCGTTACGCTCCACCCGCAACGCATCGTCAGGAATGTCTTGCGTTACGACCGACCCCGAACCGATATAGGCCCCCGCGCCGATCCGGACCGGAGCGACCAGCGACGAGTTCGAACCGACGAAAGCGCCGGCGCCGATCTCGGTGCGGTATTTGTCGTAGCCGTCGTAATTGCAGGTGATGGTGCCCGCGCCGATATTGGCCTTCGCGCCGATATGCGCATCGCCGATATAGGTCAGATGATTGACCTTGGCGCCGGCATCGATGGTCGCCGCCTTGGTCTCCACGAAATTGCCGATTCGCGTGCCCTCGCCCAGCACCGTTCCGGGGCGCAGTCTGGCATAGGGACCGACCGAGGCCCGCGCGCCGACATGCGCTTCCGTCAGGTGAGAGAAGGAATGGATCACCGCGCTGTCGCCGATGCTGACCTTCGCGCCGAAGACGACATACGGCTCGACCACGACGTCGCGGCCGAACGCGGTGTCGGCCGACAGAAACACCGTCTCGGGCGCGATCATCGTCACCCCGGCGTCGAGCGCGGCCCGGCGCAGGCGCTGCTGCATGATTGCCTCCGCCTCCGCCAATTGCGCCTTGGTGTTGATGCCGCGCACTTCGTCCTCGGCGGCCTCGATCACCACGGCGGGAAGGCCGGCATCGCGAACCAGTTCGACGGCGTCGGTCAGATAATACTCGCCCTTGCTGTTGGCGTTGCCGATGCGCGACAGCACGCCAAGCGCGTCGCGGCCGGCAAAGGCCATCACGCCGGCGTTGCACAGATCGATGGTCCGTTCCTCCGGGCTCGCATCGGCCTGCTCGCGGATCGCGATCAGCCGACCGTCCCTGACGATCAGGCGGCCATAGCCGGTCGGGTCCGCCGCCCGGAATCCCAGCACCGCGAGAGCCGCGCCCTCGGCCAGCGCACCGCGCAGGCGGGCGAAAGTGTCGGCGGTGATAAGCGGCGTATCGCCGAATACGATCAGGATATCGTCGGCGCCCTCCTCAAGGGCGTCGCGCGCCGCCAGCACCGCATGGGCGGTGCCGAGGCGCTCGGCCTGAATGAAAGTCCGCGCGTCGGGACGAATCCGTACGGCTTCGGCGGCGACGGCCTGATGGTCCGGCCCCACCACCACCGCCAGCTTGCCGTCCGACCCACGCGAGGCGGCATGGACCACGTGGGCCAGCAAGGACTGTCCGGCAAGCGGATTCAACACCTTCGGGAGGGACGAACGCATCCGCGTTCCCTCGCCCGCCGCGAGCACGACGGTAAGACAGGTTCTCTCTACCATTCAAAACCTTGCATGGTTTTTCTTGCAAACGCGTTCAGCTCCGGCCCGAACCACCGTAAGGTGGCCTGCGGTTGAATCGCGGAACATGGGCCTGTTCTTATCATGTGACCGCAGAGGCACAAATGCCTCTCCCTTTGTCGATCCATGCTCTACTCTTCGTTCAACGATTCGCCTCGCTGTTGGGACAAGTCACGGATCATGGACAATGGGGAGCGCTCGGCGGATGTCGCTCCGCCGGACGAGCCGGTC
>JBEBWH010000243.1:0-5258 GCA_040392305.1 Bradyrhizobium sp.
CTGACATCGACCTCCGGCGGCGGCTCGGCGGCGGCGCTGCGCTGGAGTCTGCGATAGGCGCGCCAGCCAAGCGGCAGGCTCATCAGATAGAGCACGGAGGCCACCGACAGCACATGCCAGGGGTAGCTGATCAACAGCGCGATGAAGAACACCACCAGCACGAAGATCGGCAGCACCATTTCCGGCTGCACGCGCATCTTCAGGGTTTTGCCGGAAAATACCGGCAGCCGCGACACCATCAGGCCGGCGATCGCCAGCGTATAGACGGCGGTGATCACGGCGTAAGGGGTCGGTCCGCCGAGGAACGCGACATAGATCGGCAACAGCACGGCGATAGCCCCGGCTGGCGCCGGCACGCCGGTGAAGAAATTGGCGGCGAAGGCGGGCTGGCTGGTGTCGTCCATCGTGGCGTTGAAGCGCGCGAGCCGCAGGCCGCCGGAAATGGCAAAGATCATCGCCGCGATCCAGCCGACATTGTTGAGATCGTGAAGCTGCCAGAAATAAAGGATCAGGCCCGGCGCCACGCCGAAATTGACGAAATCGGCGAGGCTGTCGAGTTCGGCGCCGAAGCGCGACTGGCCCTTGATCAGCCGCGCCACGCGGCCGTCGATGCCGTCGAGCGCGGCGGCGAACACGATCGCCGCCACCGCAAGCTCCATGCGCCCTTCCGCGGCTAGCCGGATCGCGGTCAGCCCGGCGCAGATCGCCAGCAGCGTGATGACGTTGGGCACCAGCATGCGCACCGGGATCGGGCGGAACCGGCGGCGGCGCGGTCCGCCTGCGCTATCAGACGACTGGGCTCTCTCGTTCATGGGCATCATCCTGCGGCCGGTACTGGCCGCACATCACATTCGCATATCATGTGGGCGACCGTCGCGCCGTTGCAACGAGGGGCACAACGACGGATGCGGGATCGCCCGGCCTGTCATTGCGATCCTGCGTCAGGATACCAGAATATCCCGTTTCAAACGCTATGTCTTTCGACGTAGCGGCGCACCGTCAGTTGCTTTGGTAGGTGCGGCCGCCGTCGCCGGTGCGGAAATCGGCCAGCACCGTCTCGCCGGCGACCGCCGTCTGCCCGACCGCCACCAGCGGCCGCGCCCCCTCCGGCAGGAACACGTCGAGGCGGGAACCGAAGCGGATCAGGCCGAAGCGCTCGCCGACGCTGATCACCTGTCCTTCGCGGACGAAGGAGACGATCCGCCGCGCCACGAGGCCGGCGATCTGGATGACGCCGATCCGGCCTTCCGGAGTGGCGATCACCAGCGAATTGCGCTCATTGTCCTCGCTCGCCTTGTCGAGTTCGGCATTGACGAACTTGCCGGGCCGGTAGGCGATGCGTTCGATCCGCCCGCTCACCGGGGCGCGGTTCACATGGCAGTTGAACACGCTCATGAAGATCGAGATGCGCGGCAGCGGCTTGTCGCCGAGCCCGAGCTCCGCGGGCGGCACCACCGGCATCACCATCGAGATGCGTCCGTCGGCCGGCGCCACCACCAGCCCCTCGCGAACCGGCGTGACCCGGACCGGGTCGCGGAAGAACAGCGCACACCAGATAGTCAGCACGACGCCGATCCAGCCGAGCGGCGCCCACAACCAGAACAGGATCAGGGTGGCTAAGGCAAAGCCGCCGATGAACGGATACCCTTCCGGATGGACCGGCGGAATCTGGCCACGGATCGAATTGGCGATGGACATGGGGACAACCTGCCGTTGGTGGGTGGCTTGAGGGAATGGCTCTCAATCATGGCCGGATCATGCGCCCGGCCCGCCGTCTTGTCAGACAGATGGCGAGCCGGATCAAGCCCGGCACGCGAAACTTCTTACAGCCACAAGCCGCCGCGCGCTATTCGGCCGGCTCCGCCGAGGCCAGCGGATCGTCCTTGAGCTGCGGCGGATCGCGATTGGGGGCGCTGGCGTCCTCGCCGATGACCGCGAGTTTCTCGCGCGCCGCCTCCGCCTCGCGCTGCCTGTTCCACATGCTGGCGTAAAGGCCATCCTCCTGCAGCAGCGCGGCATGGGTGCCGCGCTCGGCGATACGGCCGCCATCGAGCACGATGATCTCGTCGGCGCCGACGATGGTGGAAAGCCGGTGGGCGATCACCAGCGCCGTGCGATTGCGCGACACGCCCTCCAGCGCCGCCTGGATTTCCTGCTCGGTATGGCTGTCGAGCGCCGAGGTCGCCTCGTCGAGCACCAGAATCGGCGGGGCCTTGAGGATGGTGCGGGCGATCGCCACGCGTTGCTTCTCACCGCCCGACAACTTGAGGCCGCGCTCGCCGACCTCGGTGTCGTAGCCCTTGGGCGAACGGGCGATGAAGCCGTCGATCTGGGCGAGCTGCGCCGCCTCCTCGACTTCCGCGTCGCTCGCTTCCCAGCGGCCGTAGCGGATGTTGTAGCGCATGGTGTCGTTGAACAGCACCGTGTCCTGCGGCACCATGCCGATGGCATGCCGCAGCGATCCCTGCGTCACCTCGCGGATGTCCTGCCCGTCGATGGTGATGCGCCCGGCCGACACGTCGTAGAGCCGGAACAGGAGCCGCGAGATGGTGGATTTGCCGGCGCCCGAGGGGCCGACGATGGCGACCGTCGCGCCCGGCGGCACCTCGAAGCTGACCCCCTTGAGGATCGGCCGGTCGGGATCGTAGGCGAAACGCACGTCCTCGAAGCGGATCGCGCCGTCGGTGACATGCAGCGGCCGCGCATCCGGCCGGTCCTTGACCTCGGGATTGCGCGCCAGCACCTCGAACATCTTCTCGATGTCCACCAGCGCCTGCTTGATCTCGCGATACACCATGCCCATGAAGTTCAGCGGCTGGTAAAGCTGGATCATCATGGCGTTGATCATGACGAAATCGCCGACGGTGTTGGTGCCGCGCCGCACGCCGACGGCGCACATCAGCATCGTCGCGGTCAGGCCCGCGGTGAAGATCACGGCCTGGCCGATATTGAGCAGCGCGAGCGAGGTGTAGGTCTTGATGCTGGCGCGCTCGTAGCGCTCCATCGAGCGGTCGTAGCGGGTCGCCTCGCGCGCCTCGGCGCCGAAATACTTCACCGTTTCGTAGTTGAGCAGCGAGTCGATCGCCTTGGTGTTCGCCTCGGTGTCGGACTCGTTCATGGCGCGGCGGATTTCCATGCGCCACTCGGTCGCGACATAGGTGAAGGCCATATAGATCACCACCGTCACCAGCGTCACCGCGACGTAGCGCCAGTCGAACTGCCACAGCAGCACCGCCATCAGCAGCACGACCTCGACGATGGTCGGCACCAGTTGCAGGATCACCATGCGCACGATGACTTCGATGCCGAGGCGGCCGCGCTCCAGCACCCGCGTCAGCCCGCCGGTCTTGCGCTCCAGATGGAAGCGCAGCGACAGTTCGTGCATGTGGACGAAGGTGAAATAGGCGAGCTTGCGCACCGCATGCATCGCCACCCTGGCGAAGATGCCGTCGCGCAGCTGCGTCAGGCCGGCCATCAGCACGCGCATGAAGCCGTAGGCGGCGGTCATCAATAGCGGCGAGGCGATCAGCCACAGCGCCCAGTCGTCGGCCGCGACCGGCGCGGAGCCCTCGCCGGTCAGCGCATCGGTCGCCCACTTGAAGGTGAACGGCACCGCCAGCGTCGCGACCTTGGCGACGAGCAGCAGCAGCATGGCCCAGACCACGCGCATCTTCAGGTCCGCCCGGTCGCCCGGCCAGATATAAGGCCACAGCTTCGCCACCGTCCCGAACAGCGAGCCGCGCAGCTCTGACGCCCTGGGGGCGGGCGGCTCCAAGGCCGCGGGGGAGTTTGTGTCAGCCATCAATCATTCCCGCCGGGCGGATCCTGCCGCCGACGTCCGTCATTTTCGCCATGGTGAGGTCATATAGGCTGTCGGACGCCGTCATGCATCCCTGATGGGGAATATCCCTGTTCTGCCCGTCCGGGAGACAAAACGCCGCCCCGCCAGCGCGCGGCCCGCCTTGACGCTGGCGGAGGGCGATGCAACATCAAAAGCATGACCCTCCCCCGATCGCGCTATATCAAGTCCGTCTGCGTTTATTGCGGTTCCGGGCCCGGCAGCCATCCCGCTTTCGTCAGCGCCGCCACCGATTTCGGCAAGGCGCTTGCCGACGCCGGCATCCGCCTCGTTTATGGCGGCGGCTCGATCGGCCTGATGGGAGCGGTCGCGGCTTCGGCGCTGGATCATGGCGGCACCGTCACCGGCATCATCCCGGATTTTCTCGTGCGGCGCGAACACGCCATGACGCGCGCGCAGGAGATGATCGTCACCAAGGACATGCACGAGCGCAAAAGGCTGATGTTCGAGCGTTCCGATGCGTTCGTCGCGCTGCCGGGCGGCATCGGCACGCTGGAAGAACTGGTCGAGCAGCTCACCTGGGCCCAGCTCGGCCGCCACGCCAAGCCGATCCTGATCGCCAATGTCGAGGACTTCTGGCAGCCTTTTCTCGCGCTGCTGACGCATATGGGCGACACCGCCTTCATCCGCCCCGACCTCAAGGTCAACCTGCTCACCGCCGAGCGGATCGGCGACATCCTGCCGGCGCTCGAGCATGCCGCCGCCCGCGCCGCCGAGGTCGCCGCCTCGAAGGAGATGCCGGCGACCATCGCCGACAAGCTGTGATCAGGCGGCGGTCGGAAACGTCACCGCCTCGATGCGGTTGCCGTCGGGGTCGATGACGAAGGCCGCGTAATAGGTCACGCGCTCATGCGGCCGCAGGCCCGGCGCGCTCTCCGAGCGGCCGCCGGCCGCCAGCGCCGCGGCGTGAAACGCATCGACATCGGCGATGGTGCGCGCGCGCAGACAGACATGCCCACCGCTGTCCGCCGCGACCTCCGCCATGTCCGGACGCAGGTTGATCCAGAACTCGGGATAGGTCTTGCCGAAGCCGACCGAGCCAGCCCGCGTGACGAGGCGGGCGAGCCCGAGCCGCGCCAGCGTGCGCTCGTAAAAGCGCCCGGCGACCTCGAGATCGCGCACGCCCACGGAGATGTGATCGATCATCGCCCGCCCTCCGTCTGTCCGGCATGCCGGAGCTGGCTTTCGGACCATGCTCCGGACGTCCATACTATATTAATATTGCATTATCGTATTCTTTCGCCGCGAACCGGCGGGACAACGTGCTAAGCGGGCGCGCCCGACTTCACCAGCTTGTAGACGACCGAATCCATCAGCGCCTGGAACGAGGCGTCGATGATGTTCGCCGAGACGCCGACCGTGATCCAGCGTTCGCCCTGCTCGTCCTCGCTCTCGATCA
>JBEBWH010000244.1:0-5251 GCA_040392305.1 Bradyrhizobium sp.
GTGCACTTGGCGAGAATGGTGATGCCGCGCTCGCGTTCGATGTCACCGGAATCCATCGCCCGTTCGGCGACCTTCTGGTTGTCGCGGAAGGTGCCGGCCTGCTGCAAAAGCTTGTCCACCAGCGTGGTCTTGCCGTGGTCGACGTGGGCGATGATGGCGATATTGCGGATGTTCATGGCGCTGTTCTCGGGATTGCGACGAAACGCCGGTGACGCGGTCTGCACCGGAAGTCGTTCGGATGTTGAAGGTTGCAGAAAGCTTGGCGGGCGTGCGGCAAGCCGTATTCACGCCGTCGGGAACGGAATTTCAGAATCCGGTCGGGCCTGGCCAAGTCATTGCGTCGGCATGTCCTGATGGTGTGTCCGGCGTGGCCGGGGCGCGGCATCTGGCGCCGGCGCGCAACCAAAAAAAGGGCGACGCCTGGCCAACTTCGAGCCCGAAGCGTTCGCTGCGCTGCATATAAGGGCAAAACAGGTGAAAAACAATGGGTTTTGTCCGCGTTCGCCCGAATGACGGGTCAGGCCCGGAACGGCCTCGCGGTTGCCGGTCCCACCGCCGATAGCGTCGCCAGCCACATCTTGCGATCGACGATGGCGTTATGGAACTGCTCGAGCGCGATGCCGAAGGCGGTCAGCGCGCCGTCGTCGATGCCGCCGCTCTCGTAGCAATCGAGCGTGCGGCGCAGAATGTCGTCGCCCTCGGCCTGCAATCGGTCCAGTTCCTCGATCGACTGGCTGGCGCGGGCCTCGGCGAGCATCTCCAGCAGCCGCGACCGGAGCGAGGTATTGGCGCTGCGATCGTCGCGGCGCAGATAGCCTGCGAACCAGGCGCCGAGCGAGCCGAGCGCCGAGACCCCCATCAGCGCCCACCAGATATAATCGCTGTAACGGTCCAGAAAATTCTTTTCCTCGCCATCGACATAGGCGGCCGCGCCGGGGTGGACCGGAACCGCGGCATCCTTGTCGGTGTCCGGCGTTTCCAGTCGGGCGCTTTGCGGAAATTCGTTGAGCACCGCCTGCCGGGCGGCGAACAGTTGCCGGGTGAGCGTCGCCACCGTGCCTTCGGACAGCGACTGCCGGGCGACGATATGATGGTTGAAGCTGATCGTCTTGATTTCGCTGCCCGGCCGCGTCGGAGCCGCGCCGAAATTTCCGGCCGGGATCTCGACCGCCTCGAACATCGGGTAGCGCTGCGCGATCGTTGCGGCCGCGTCGATCTCCAGGAAGGCCGGTCGCCCGACGCGCGAAGTCGCGGCGATGGCGTCGGCGGTGATCTTGCTGTTGAGCGGACCGATCGCGAAAAATGCATCGACCTGCGCCTGCCGCGCCGATTCCGCGATGCCGGTCGTGGAGAACTGCACGATATCGACGCGGTCGGGGTCGATCTCGTATTGGCGAAGGATCATGCGCAGCACGTTGAGATTGCCCGGCGCGCGGCCGATGACGCCGATGCGGCGGCCGGCAAGCTGGTCGATGCCGGAAATGGCCGCCTTGTCGCCGCCGTCGTGGTCCGGCGCCCACAGCACGGCGACATTCTTGCGCAAGGTCGCCACCGCAAGCGCATTCTTGGGCAGGTCGCCGTCGCCGCGCACCACAGCGAGGTCGGTGTTTTCGGCCCCGATCATGCCGGCGCTGCCACTGCTGCCTTCGGTGATCACGGGGCGCAGGCGCACCTGCGCGTTCTCGATCGCGAAAGTGTGCGCCAGTGCCTGGATCACCCTGACATCGTCGCTGTTCGGCGGGCCAACAGCGATGCGCAGCGTTACCGGCCTCACCGCGAAGTAATAGCTGCCGGCGAACAGTGTCACGAGCGCGAGAAGGCCGGCCACGAGCATGAGCCGCATCCGGTCGCGACGCTGCTGGCGGACCCGATCGGTTTCCGGATAGGTGGGCAGGTCGGCCGGTGTGCTCACGCGAGTGCCTTGCGTTGGAACCCGTTCCGTGCGGGGCAATTCGAGCAAATTTATAGCATGGGCGGCCGGACCGCTTTTGCCTGGATCAATGTTGCTGCTCTACGGTGACGGCGGCGCGGCCTGCCATCCGGCGAGGCCGCAGCGGGAGCACAGGAGGCGATGATGGTGGAACGACTGAGCGGCGGTGCACGGGCGCAGGCGCTGGCGGGGCTTGAAGGCTGGTCCGAGGTGGATGATCGCGACGCCATCGCCAAGACCTTCACCTTCAAAGACTTCAATGAAGCGTTCGGCTTCATGACCCGCGTGGCGCTGGTCGCCGAGAAGGCCGACCATCACCCGGAATGGCGCAACGTTTACAGGACGGTCGAGGTGGTGCTGTCCACGCACGACGCCGGCGGCCTGACATCGCGCGATATCGATCTGGCGCGGGCGATGAATCGTCTCGCCGGATGAAAGTTCCTTGTCTTGCAGGCGCTTCCTGCGATGACCACATATCGGCACGAGGTCGCGTAGCCGACACCGGCGCGACGAGGAGCAAGCGATGGCCGATTTCACCATGGATTTCGAACCGGCCCGGCGGCTGGCGGGAAATCCGGACCAGCTGCGCAAGCGGTTCTGGGCGGCGTTCAAGCGCGGCGCGGCGAAGCTGCCGTTCGCGGAGGATCTGCTCGCGGCCTACTATTGCGCCTTCGACCGGCAGACGCCGCGCCATGTCCAGGCGGCGCTGCTGGGTGCGCTCGCCTACTTCATTCTGCCGTTTGATTTCATGCCGGACGTATTGCCGCTGCTCGGCTTCACGGACGATGCGGCGGTGCTGGCGGCGGCCATTCGCATGGTGGCGAGCAACATCCGGCCCGACCATCGCGACGCCGCACGCGCGGCGCTGGCGCGCAGCGGCGAGGCCGAACGGTAAGCCGGCCCGTGTCCCGGACGCGATGCGGCGCAAGCGCAGCGTCGTGTCGCTTCGCTGATCCGGGACCATTGTGGACGATGCCATTGGTGGTCCCGGACGCGGCCTTTCAGAGTGGCGGCTTCCGGTCAGGCTCCGTCGTCACGGATGCAGGATCACCTTGCCCATCGCCTTGCGGCCGGCCAGCACTTTCAGCGCATCGGCGGTCTGCGCCAGCGGGAAGGTGCGGTCGACATGCGATGAAATCTTGCCCTCGGCCGCCCACTGCACCAGTTTTTCCAGATTGGCGCGATTCTTCGCCGGATTGATCCTGGTCCATGCGCCCCAGAACACGCCACGGATATCGCAGCCTTTCAGCAACGCCAGATTGAGCGGCATCTTCGGAATGTCGCCGGCGGCGAAACCGATCACCAGGAAGCGGCCCTCCCATGCGATCGCCCGCAGTGCCGCCTCGGTGAAATCGCCGCCGACCGGGTCGAACACGATATCGACGCCCTTGCCGCCGGTCAGCTGCTTCAGCCCTTCCTTGAGATCGTCCTTGGCGTAGTTGAGCCCGATATCCGCGCCATGTTCCCTGGCGAAGGCGAGCTTTTCCTCGGACGAGGCGCAGGCGATCACCTTGAGGCCGAGAAGCTTGCCCAGCTCGCATGCGGCAAGGCCGGTGCCACCGGCCGCGCCGAGCACCGCCAGCGTCTCGCCCGGCTTCGGGCTGGCCCGATCCTCCAGCGCATGCAGCGCGGTTCCATAGGTGATGATGATGCCGGCGGCGCGGTCGAAGTCGAGCGCATCCGGAATCTTGATGATGGCTTCGGCGGGCAGCGCGATCTTCTCGCGCGCTCCGTTGTGGCCGCAGGAGGCGATCACGCGGTCGCCGGGCTTGAGATTGCTGACGCCCGCGCCGACGCTCTCCACCACGCCCGCGACTTCCGCCGCCGGCGAGAACGGAAATGGCGGCTTGATCTGATATTTGCCCTGAATCATCAGGAGGTCGAAGAAGTTGAGCGCCGCCGCCTTGATCGCGATCACCGCTTCGCCGGGCGCGGCGACGGGATCGGGAATGTCGGCGAGTTCGAGGTCGTCGGGACCGCAGTAGCGCGAACAGAGAACGGCTTTCATTGGCGACACCTGGGACAGAGCAAATGGGACAGAGCAAAGATGCCTGTCTTCATGCCGGATTTACCCGGATGCGACAAACTTAAATTTGCCGTGCAATCCGAAAGCTCCGGCCGTCGCGGGTTTGCAAATCGATCAGCGCCGGTTATTGCATGGCGACGCTCTCGGTGGATGATGGGGCCATCGCCGAATCGAACGCAACGCATACTGAACGGAGGCCTGATTATGTCCGTGCGGCATATGTTGACGATTCTGGCGGCGGCCGGTGTCGTGATTACGGGAACGGTTACGGCCGCAGCGGCGCCGAAGGCCGCGCCAAAGCCGGCTGCCCGGAGCGCCGAGCCGACGCTGGTGGGACAGTTCGGCGCGTGGGGGGTCTATGTCGCCTCGCCGAACGGCCGCAAAATCTGCTTTGCGCTGTCGAAGCCGACATCGTCGAAAACCAATCCGCCCAATCGTCCGCGCGACGAGGCGCATGCGTTCATTTCCACACGGCCAGCGGAAAAAGTGTCAAATGAAGTATCGGTGATCATCGGCTATCCGCTCAAGCCAGACGGTTCCTCGGCCATTGAAGTCGGCAGCGCGCGCTACGACATGTACGCCGAGGGCGACGGTCTCTGGATCAAGAATGCGGCCGAAGAGGCGCGGCTGGTCGAGGCGTTGCGCGCCGGCGCGGACGCGGTGGTCAAGGGCGTCTCGACGCGCGGCACCGAGACGACCGACGTTTTTTCGCTCAAGGGCGTGACGCAGGCGCTCGACAGGATGGCGCAGGAGTGCCGCGGCTGACGCCGATGGCGGACCGGGGCAACGGGATCGAGTCATGACAGGCGCGGCGATCGACACAACGAACGAACAGACGATGCCGGTGACGCCGATGCTGTTGGAAAAGACTCCGCTGGAAACCTATGTGCCGCCGGCGCATCCCTCGCTGATCGGGCTGTCGCGGGTCGAGCTTGCCGAATGCCTCGGCGAGGTCGGCGTTGCACCGGCGCAGCGCAGGATGCGCGCGCAGCAACTCTGGCACTGGATGTATGTGCGCGGCGCGCAGTCGTTCGACGCGATGTCGAATGTCTCGAAGGATATGCGCGCGAAGCTTGCCGAGCGCTTCACCGTGGCGCGTCCGGAGATCGTGGCCGAGCAGATTTCCAGCGACGGCACGCGCAAGTGGCTGCTGCGGCTGCCGAGCGAGCATCCGAAGGAGCGGCCGCACGAGGTCGAATGCGTCTATATTCCCGAGACCGATCGCGGCACGCTGTGCGTTTCCTCGCAGGTCGGCTGCACGCTGAACTGTTCGTTCTGCCACACCGGCACGCAGC
>JBEBWH010000245.1:0-5248 GCA_040392305.1 Bradyrhizobium sp.
GGGAATCATCATCGCCCTGTTGTCGCCGGTGCTTGGCGCGATCGCCGACGCCACCGGCCGCCGCAAACCCTGGATCGCGGCATTCGGGGCATTGCTGGTGATCGGATCGAGCCTGATGTGGGTCGCCAAGCCCGGCGACGCCAGCACCGTGCTGCCGGTGCTGCTCGCCTTCATCGTCGCCACGATCGGCGTCGAGTTCGCCACCGTTTTCAACAACGCGATGATGCCGACGCTGGTGCCGCCGGAGCGGATCGGCCGCCTGTCGGGAACGGGATGGGCGACGGGCTATATCGGCGGCATTCTCAGTCTCGTTCTCGTGCTCGGCTTCCTTGCCGCCAATCCCGACACCGGACGCACATTGTTCGGCCTCACGCCGCTGTTCGGCCTCGATCCGGCGATGCATGAAGGCGACCGCATCGCCGGCCCGCTGACCGGCCTGTGGTTCATCATTTTCGTGTTGCCGATGTTTCTGCTGACCCCCGACTATCCGGCGAAGGATCGCCTGCGCGAAGCGGTGCGGATAGGGCTGAACGATCTCCGCACGACGCTGAAATCGCTGCCCGCGCGGCGCTCGCTGATGGCGTTTCTGATCGCCAACATGATCTACACCGACGGCCTCGTTTCGCTGTTCGCCTTCGGCGGCATCTATGCCGCCGGCACCTTCGGCTGGAACACGATCCAGATCGGCAGCTTCGGCATCCTGCTCGCGCTCGCCGGCACCATCGGCGCATGGCTCGGCGGCAAGTTCGACGACCGGCTCGGCTCCAAGACCGTCATCATTGCCAGCCTCACCATCCTGCTGGCCGCAGTCGGCGCGATCCTGCTGATCAGCCGCGACTCGATCTTCTTCATTCCGGTGACGCCGCCCGAGCGCGGCGCCACGCTGTTCTCCGCGCCGGCCGAGCGCGCCTATCTCGTTCTCGGTTTCCTGATCGGACTTGCGGCCGGCCCGCTGCAGGCCGCCTCGCGAAGCCTGCTGATCCAGATGGCGCCGAAAGAACGCGTCGCCCAGTATTTCGGCCTGTTTGCGCTCACCGGCAAAGTCACCTCATTCATCGGTCCGCTGCTGATCGGATTCATCACCGCGATCACGGCGAATCAGAAAGCCGGCATGGCGATACTGGTGGTGTTCTTCGTCGCGGGACTTGCGCTGGTGATGCGGGTGAAGCCGAGCCGTTGACCGGCCGCGCCGGCGCGTCACCTCAGCTCTCCGCCACCGCCGGCGGCAGCGCCAATACGGAATAGATCGCCTCAGCATCGCGCGAGGCGCGCAGCTTCTTGGCGATGTCCTGATCACGCAACAACCGCGCGATGCGCGCCAGAGCCTTCAGGTGATCCGCCCCCGCCCCCTCCGGCGCCAGCAGCAGAAACAAGAGATCGACCGGCTCGCCGTCCATCGCCTCGAAATCGATCGGCCGGTCGAGCCGCGCGAACATGCCGAACAATTTGTCGAGCTTGGGCAGTTTGCCGTGCGGGATCGCGACGCCATATCCGACCGCCGTGGTGCCGAGCTTTTCCCGCTGCAGCAACACCTCGAAAATCGCGCGCTCGTTCTGGCCGGTCAGGGCGGCCGCGCGCGTCGCAAGCTCCTGCAGCGCCTGCTTCTTGCTATTGACTTTCAATGCAGGAAGTATCGCCTCGGGTGCGACCAGGTCGGTAATCGTCATGGAGCGTTCCGAGAATCGTTCTATCGTCAGTTGGCGTGTGCCTCGAATCCGGCCCCCGCATTCGGGAGGCCGGACCGAACCCTTGAAGGCGGCGGACCATAGGAAGCCGCCCGCCACCCGTCAATGGCATCAATGCCGGTCGGAGGGGTTGACATTTGGCGGATCGACCCAGCCGATATTGCCGTCGGGCCTGCGGTAGATCATGTTCACCCGCCCGCTGCCGCCATGCTGGAACACGATCGCCGCGGCTCCCGTCAGGTCGAGTTCCAACACCGCTTCGCTCACCGACATCCGCCTCAGCGACGTTGTCGACTCCGCGATAATCACCGGACTGTAGCCCGTAAAGTCATCGTCGCCTTCCAGCGGCGGCGCCTCGATGACATAGCTTTGCGCATCGAGCGCGGCTACCGCATCATTTTCATCGAGTGCAATCGGGGCAGCACCTGCAAGTTGCGCCATGGCGGTATTCGCCGCATGCACCATTCGCGCCGAGCGATCCTTGAGGCGACTCTTGTAGCGACGCAAACGCTTCTCGATCTGCACCAGCGCGAGATCGGCGCTGGCATAGGCATCGGCTGCATTGGCGGCAGCCTCCAGAGTAATCCCCGAATCCAGATGCAGCGCGCAGTCCGCGCGAAACCCGAAACCATCCTTGCTGAAAGTGACGTGACCGGAATAGTTGCCGTCGAAATATTTGCGCAGCACCTCCTCGGTCCGATCGCCAACCCGACCACGCAGGGCTTCACCGACGCTGATACGCTTGCCTGAGACTCGAATCGTCATGTCGTGCCTCGCTTCACAGATGAGAAACACCAGCATTCCGCCAGATCAGACCGACGTCAAGCGGTCGATGTGCCACAGCGAGGGTCGAGGTTCTCGGGCTATTCAGCTTGGGGCTTGACAACCGATTCGCGTCTATCGTGCGATTCACGTTTATCGCGACGACGCTGCACCGACGAGGGGATGCGCATCGCCTCGCGATATTTCGCGACGGTCCGGCGCGCGATATCAATGCCGGCCCCACGCAAACGTTCCACGATGGTGTCGTCGGAGAGAATATCCGTCGCCTCTTCCGCATCGATCATCTGCTTGATGCGATAGCGCACGGCCTCCGCCGAATGCGCTTCGCCACCGTCGGCCGACGCGATCGACGCGGTGAAAAAATACTTCAGTTCGAAGTTGCCGCGCTGCGTGGCCATATATTTGTTTGCCGTGACGCGCGACACGGTCGACTCGTGCATCTCGACCGCATCGGCAACCGTCTTGAGATTGAGCGGCCGCAGATGCGCCACGCCATGCGCGAAGAAGCCATCCTGCTGGCGCACGATTTCACTTGCAACTTTCAGGATCGTTCGCGCGCGCTGATCGAGAGCGCGCACCAGCCACGTCGCGCTCTGCAAACACTCGCTGAAGTAGGATTTGTCTTCCGCCCTGCGCAGCGTCTTCGACAGCGTCGCATAGTAACTTTGGTTGACGAGCACGCGCGGCAGCGTCTCGCTGTTGAGTTCGACCTGCCAGCCACCATCGTGGCCGGCCCGTACATAGATATCCGGCACCAGCGTCTGCGCACGGAACGAACTGAACCGCAATCCGGGTTTGGGATCGAGCCGCCGCAATTCCGCGAGCATGTCGGTGAGGTCATCGTCGTCGACCGCGCACAGCATGCGCAACCGGGCGAAGTCGCGGCGCGCGACCAGATCGAGATTCGCAACAAGCGCCGCCATCGCCGGATCGTATCGATCCCGCTCGCGCAACTGAGCGGCAAGGCACTCACTCAAAGAACGCGCGCAGATACCCGGCGGGTCGAATGTCTGCAGCACGCTGAGCACTCGCTCGACATCGGCGACAGAGGCGCCCAGCCGCTCGGCGGCGTCGCCAAGATCGGGCGGCAGATAGCCCGCCTCATCAACCAGATCGATCAGATAGCTTCCGATCAGACGATCGGCCGGCGCTGAAAGCGCAACCGCCAATTGCCCGGCGAGATGATCCGCCAGAGACGTTTCGGCGGCAACGAAGGATTCGAGATTGTAATCGCCATCACCCGAGCCGCCGCCGCCCCACTCGGTATAATCCGCCGGCGGCGAATCCTTCGCGAGACGCGTCGCGCTTTCGGCCGGCTCCTCCGGAAACACATTCTCCAGCCCGGCGTCGAAGGTCGCCTCCATCTCAGCGCGGCTGCCGAGATCGCGGCTCATCCAGTCCTCCACCGCGGGCTCGTCGCGCACCGCACCGTCCTCGGCTGGCACACCGTCGTCCCCGCCGGGCGTTTCGGCGGCGCTCTCGCCCGCAGCCGCATCCTCGCCCTCCCGTTCGAGCAGAGGGTTGCGCTCAAGCTCCTCCTCGACGAAAGCCGCGACATCGAGATTCGACAGCTGCAGCAGTTTGATCGCCTGCATCAACTGCGGCGTCATCACCAGCGACTGCGACTGTCGGAATTCGAGGCGTTGCGTCAGCGCCATGCGGAAAAGCCGATCCGAACCTGGGACGAAAATTCTGGGCCAAGTTGGTCCGTTTCTTGCTTATCTCTTTCCGCCACCAATGTATACGGCTGCGCTCACGGCCACCGACGGGCTAGAGACGAAACTCCTCGCCGAGATAGAGCCGCCGAACATCGGGATCGTTAACGATATCGTCGGGCGAGCCCTCGGTCAGCACCTCGCCCGCATAAACGATATAGGCGCGGTCGGTGAGCCCCAGCGTTTCGCGCACATTGTGGTCGGTGATCAGCACGCCGATACCGCGGCTGGTGAGATGGCGCACCAGATCCTGGATGTCGCCGACCGCGATCGGATCGATGCCGGCGAACGGCTCGTCCAGCAGCATGTAATTGGGACGCGTCGCCAGCGCGCGCGCGATCTCGACGCGCCGCCGCTCGCCGCCGGACAGCGCGATGGAGGGCGACTTGCGCAGCCGCGTGATGTTGAACTCCTCCAGCAGCGCGTCCAGCTCCGCTTCGCGCTTGCGGCGGTTGGGCTCCACCACTTCCAGCACCGCACGGATATTGTCTTCCACGTTGAGGCCGCGAAAAATCGAGGCTTCCTGCGGCAGATAGCCGATGCCGAGACGCGCGCGCTGATACATCGGCAGCTTGGTGACGTCATGACCGTCGAGCTCGACCCGACCGCGATCGGCCTTGATCAGGCCGGTGATCATATAGAACACGGTGGTCTTGCCAGCGCCGTTCGGTCCGAGCAGGCCAACCGCTTCGCCGCGACGCACATAGAGGCTCACGCCGCGCACCACCTGCCGCGAGCCGAAACTTTTCTCCACCCCGTGCACCGCAAGAAAATGCCGCGACGGCTGCCGAGCGGGTCCAGCCCTCCCCTGCGGAGCGGCGCCTCCCCGGACGGGATGCGCCTGGCGAGCGAGATCGGCGAGCATGCCCTCCAACGGCTCATCGAGCGCGGTGATGTCGCGCTGCTCGCGCGCCGCGAAACCCTTGGGCTGAGGGCCTGATCCGCGCGGGCCGCCCTGCCGGAGCTTTTTCAGAAAATCGACCATCCGTGGTCCATTAGAGCATTTTTCAGCGGAGGCGATACCGGCGTGTCGGAAAAGCCCCTGTCAGCGGGCCACGAAGCCAG
>JBEBWH010000246.1:0-5242 GCA_040392305.1 Bradyrhizobium sp.
ACGTCAACGCCGACATGCGATGGTCGAACCTGCCGATGTCCGGCGCGTTCGTGGAAATGCTGCAGCGTCTGATCGACATGGCCGGCTATACGGCGAAGCCGGGCGCTGGCGTCGCAGCAGTCGATGCGGCGGTCGAGACGGTTGCGCCGCTGCGCACGCTCGACGGCTTCGGCGCATTCGGTCCGCCGCCCTCGACGGCAAGACCGGTGCGAGCCGATTTCCGCGCCCGCGCCACCATCGATCATCCGCCCGGTTTCTACGGCCCCGCCGACGGACCGGTCGCGGTCAACACCCTGTCGAGCGGCGACCGCATCGCGCCGCTCGACGTCAGCGCGCTGCGCGCCCGGCATGCGAGCTACAGCAGCGCCGAGCCGCGCGACCTGCGCGGCATGCTGCTGACCACGGCGCTCGCGCTATTCCTGATCGACGCGGTCATCGTCGCGCTGCTTGGCGGCGGCCTCGCCGCGCTGCTGCGCCGCCGCCCCGCCCGCGCGGCGACCATTCTCATCACCGCCGGCATCGTGCTTACCGTGTCGACATCAGGCCATGCGAACGACGACGACGCGATCCGCGCGGTATCGCAGACGCGGCTAGCCTACGTCGTCACCGGCAACCCCGAAGTCGACGAGGTGACCAAAGCCGGGCTGAGCGGGCTGACGCTGTTCCTCGCGCAGCGCACCGCGCTCGAAGCGGGCGACCCCGTCGGCGTCGATCCCGCGCGCGACGAGCTTGCCTTCTATCCGCTGATCTACTGGCCGGTGGTGCCGGGCCAGCCCAAGCCGTCCGGCGATACGCTCAACCGGATCGACGCCTATATGAAGCAGGGCGGCACCGTGCTGTTCGACACCCGCGACGCGATCGAGGCGCCGCCGCGCGCGAATGGCGACATGCAGACGCCCGGCATGCGTCAGCTCCGCACCATTCTTTCGTCGCTCGACATTCCCGAACTCGAACCTGTTCCGCGCGAGCATGTGCTGGCGAAAACCTTCTATCTGCTGCGCGATTTCCCCGGCCGCTTCAGCTCCGGTCAGACCTGGGTCGAGGCTCTGCCGCGCGAGACCGACGACGAGACCGAACAGCGCCCGGCCCGCGGCGGCGACGGCGTCTCGCCGATCATCATCACCTCGAACGATCTGGCGGGAGCCTGGGCGGTGCGCCCCGACGGCCGCTCGATGCTGCCGATCTCCGAGGAAGAGCCGCGCCAGCGCGAATTCGCGTTCCGCGCCGGCGTCAACATCGTGATGTATGTGCTGACCGGCAACTACAAGGCCGACCAGGTGCATGCACCGGCGCTGATCGAACGACTGGGGCAATAGGCCATGCATTTCGGTATCGCCTTCGCCCCGCTCGTCCCGACACCGGTCCTGTGGATCGGCCTTGCCGCCGTCGCGGCGATGGCCGTGCTGCTGATGCTCGGACGCACGCGCGGCGGCCTGACGCGCATCGCGGCTCTCGCGCTGATCCTGCTGGCGCTGGCCAATCCTTCATTCACCCGCGAGGACCGCGAACCGCTGTCCTCGGTCGCCGCAGTCGTCATCGACAAGAGCCCGAGCCAGAATTTCGGCGAGCGCGAGCGCGAAACGGAGGCGGCGCGCGAGACGCTGGTCGATCAGCTCAAGGGCATCAAGGGGCTTGAGGTGCGCGTCGTCGAAGCCGGACAGGCCGACGGCGAGACGGACGGCACAAAGCTGTTCTCCGCGCTGTCGTCGACACTGTCGGACGTGCCGACCGACCGCATCGCCGGAGCGTTCCTCATCACCGATGGCCGCGTCCACGATATCCCCGCCAGCGCCGACGCGCTCGGCTTCGCCGCGCCGCTGCACGCGCTGGTGACGGGACGCAAGGACGAGCGCGACCGTCGCATCGCCATCACCGCCGCGCCGCGCTTCGGCATCGTCGGCCAACCGCAGACGATCACCTATCGTCTCGACGATCAGGGCGTCAGCGGGCAGCGCGCGGAGGTGACGGTGCGCCGCGATGGCGAGGAACTGAGCAAGCGCAGCGTCGCCAGCGGCGAGAGCGTCAGCGTGACCCTCGACATTCCCCACGCGGGGCCGAACATCGTCGAGATCGAAGCCTCGCCGCTCGACAATGAACTCACCCGCGTCAACAACCGCGCTGTGGTCTCGATCGACGGCGTACGCGACAAGCTGCGCGTGCTGCTCGTCTCCGGCGAGCCGCATGCCGGCGAGCGCACCTGGCGCAACCTGCTCAAGTCCGACGCCAGCGTCGATCTGGTGCATTTCACCATTCTGCGGCCACCGGAGAAGCAGGACGGCACGCCGATCAATGAACTGTCGCTGATCGCGTTTCCGACGCGCGAGCTGTTCCAGCAGAAGATCAACGAGTTTCAGCTCATCATCCTCGACCGTTATTCGCGGCAGGGCGTGCTGCCGGTCGCCTATTTCGACAACATGGCGCGCTATGTGCGGCGCGGCGGCGCGGTGCTGATTTCGGCCGGCCCCGACTATGCCTCCGCCACCAGCATCTGGCGCACGCCGCTCGATTCGGTGCTGCCGGCCGAGCCGGTCGGCGTCACCGAGAAGCCGTTCGTCGCCCGTTTGAGCGATACCGGCAAGCGCCATCCGGTGACGCGCGGCCTGCAGGGCGCCGAGGCCGAGCCGCCGCACTGGAGCCGTTTTTTCCGTCTGATCGACACCCGCAACGTCACCACGCCGCCGGTGATGGAGGGTGACGGCAAGCCGCTGCTGCTGCTGTCGCGTTACGGCGAAGGGCGCGTGGCGCTGCTGCTCTCGGACCACATCTGGCTGTGGGCGCGCGGCTATGAGGGCGGCGGCCCGCATCTCGACCTCTTGCGACGCACATCGCACTGGCTGATGAAGCAACCCGACCTCGAAGAGGAAGCGCTGCGGCTGACGACCAGCGGCCGCGATCTCGTGGTGTCGCGCCAGACCATGACGGATAACGTGTCGCCGGTGACGGTCACATCGCCGTCGGGCGCCACGCGCGAACTGACGCTGACCAATGCCGAACCGGGCCTGTGGCGCGCCGCGATGCCCGCCGGCGAACTGGGGCTGTGGGCCGCGACCGACGGCACGCTGAAAGCGCTGATCAATATCGGCCCGGCCAATCCGAAGGAATTCTCCGAGGTTACATCGACCACCGATACGCTGCGGCCGCTGGCGCAGGCCACCGGCGGCGACGCGCAGCGCATCGCCGACACCGGCAGCGTGGCGCTGCCGCGCATCGTCCCGGTGCACACCTCGCGCACCTATAGCGGCGACGGCTGGATGGGCGTGCGAATCCGCGATGCGAGCGTCACCAAGGGCATCGGCGTGCTGCCGGTCTTCGCCGGCGTCATCGGGCTTTTGCTGCTGCTCGGCGCACTCGGCGCGACATGGCTGCGCGAAGGCCGCTGACGGCGCGAGGCGTCAAGCCGGCAGAAATCCGGCAGCGCGGTGAAAGCATAGAACTCGACTTCCGCGACGCGCCCTTTCACCGGCGCGCGATGCAGTATGGCCACGCACATCGAGGCGCGCCATCTCCGCAGCAGGGAAAGCGTATTGACAAAACCGCTCCTTGCGTAAATGTTATATTATAACATCTTGCAGGACGGACCCGGCCGTGGGGTCCGGGGGCATCTCGCGCGATGAAGTGGTTCCGGATCAGGACAAGACTGGGTGCACGCCTGTCGCTGCTGGCGATGGCGCTGCAACTCGTTCTGACTTTCGGCCACGTCCACGCTCTCGCATCGCATCACGCCGCCCACGATCATGACGCGCCGATCGCCGTTTCGACGCTTCAGGGTGCGGATGTCCATGCCGAGCCGGATGCCGATCACGGCCATGGGCCGATTTGCGCCCAGTGCTTCGTCATCGCGCAGGCGAATATGAGCGTCGCCGGCACGGCGCCTTCGCTGCCGTTGCCGGTCGCCCACTGTCATGCCGCCATCGCGTTTCCAGCAAACGCCGTGGCTCCCTGCGGGAGCACCGCCGCATTCCACCCCCGCGGCCCGCCCCTGGTCTAATTCCGACCTCGCTCGTCGGCCTCCGCCCGTCCGTGCGACGGCGCGCGAGCGCCATGCCTCTTTGGAATCCGTACGCCATCCAGCCCAAGCCCTGTCCGCGCCATCCTTCCCGGCACGGTCGCGATGGCGGGCAGCGACCAGGACTCGATCATCATGCGTCCCGCATCTTTCCTTTCCAGCGCCAACCGGCGCGCCATCCTGCTCGGCAGCGCCGCCGGCCTCGTATTTGCCAGCCTTCCCGCCACGGCGCAGAACGCCGATAGCACGCAACTGCCGGAAATCACCGTCACCGCGCCAAGCCCCATCGCGCGCCACCGCGCGCCGCGCCGCGCCGAAGCTGGGGCGCCGTCCGCCCCTGTAGCCACCGCACCTCCCGCGCCGCAGATCGCCGAGACGCCGCAACGCGGCGTGCTGCCGATCGTGACCGACCAGTTCGCCACCGTCACCGTGGTGCCGAATGAAGAGCTGCGGCGCGACGGCACCGCGACGCTCGGCGACCTTTTGTTCGCCAAGCCCGGCATCACCGGTTCGAGCTTCGCGCCGGGCGGCGCCAGCCGTCCGGTCATTCGCGGCCTCGACGTCAATCGCGTCGGCATCGTCGAAAACGGGATCGCAAACGGCGGCGTATCCGATCTCGGCGAAGATCACTTCGTGCCGATTGATCCGCTCGCCGCCAATCAGGTCGAAGTGCTGCGCGGTCCCGCCGCCTTGCGCTGGGGCTCGACCTCGATCGGCGGCGTCGTCAGCGCCACCAACAACCGCATCCCGGAGCGCCTGCCCTGCGGCCCGACGCCATGGCAGACCTACGGCACCGGCGCGGCGTCGCCGTTCCCCGCGACCGGCTGCGTCAATGTCGAAACCCGCTCGGCGTTCTCGAGCGTCGACAACGGCGTCGAGACCGGCGTTCTGCTCGACGCCGGAGCCGGCAACGTCGCGGTCCATGCCGACGTCTATGGCCGCCGCACCGGCGACTATGCCGTACCCGGCAATCCGTATCTCAACGATCCGTCGAATCCGGGCGGGCGGCAGGCCAATTCGTCGGCCCGCTCGTTCGGCGCATCGGTCGGCGGCTCCTACATCTTCGATGGTGGCTTCATCGGCGCATCGATCAGCCACAACAATTCGCTCTATCACATCCCGGGCGAACACGGCGCCGAACTGAACGAGCGCATCGACGCGCGGCAGACCCGCGTCAATCTGAAGGGAGAATACCGTCCCGACACGCCGCTGATCGACGCGGTGCGATTCTGGCTC
>JBEBWH010000247.1:0-5238 GCA_040392305.1 Bradyrhizobium sp.
TCGACCGTTTCGGCGCGTATCCAGGAGCTGGAGCAGGCGCTCGGCGTGCCGCTGTTCGATCGCGCGACGCGCCGACCCTATCTGACGGCGAAGGGCAGGGAACTGGTCGCCTATGCGGAGCGGACGCTCGACCTGGTCGGAGAGATCAAGCTCAAGGTCGGCAGCGAGCAGGAATTGTCCGGCATCGTGCGCATGGGCGTGCCAGAGCTGGTCGCGGTGACGTGGCTTCCGGCATTCGCCGCCATGGTGCGCAAGCGTTTTCCGAAGCTGGTGCTGCAATTGGAGGTCGCGCTCAATCCCGATCTGATCGCGCGCCTGCATGACGGCCAGTCTGATATCGCGATCGTGGCGGGGACTGGCGCCGGATTGCCGTTCAGGTCGCGCTATCTCGGCAGCGTGCAGTTCGCGTGGATGGCGAGCGGGGCGATGAATCTGCCGCAGAAGGTCTGGACGCCGCAGGAGCTGTCCGAACTGCCGATGATCTATCAGGGACCGGAATCGGCCACGCGGAAGGTGATGCGGCAGTGGCTCGGCAGCCAGATCGACCATGAGCCGAATTCGATCTGCAACAGCATGGGCGGCATTGCATCGCTGACGATGGCCGGCGTCGGGATCGGCTTTCTGGCGCTGCCGTTCTATGCCGATCATGTCGCCTCCGGAAAGCTGCAGAGGCTGGAGACAAGTCCGGCATCGCCTCGCATGGCGTTCTCGGCGCTCTATCCCGAGCGTCAGAGCATGCCGATGATGGAAGTGTTCGCCGATCTGGCGGCGCAGGCCAGCACCTTCGACTTCGAGGAAGCCGGCGACGGCGCGGGATAGTCCGCGCCGTTCGATTCAAGGTCGCGCAACTCCCGGCCCATGACGGTCATGGGCCGGGAGCGCGCTTGTGATGTCCCGCCCGGCGCATGGCGGCGCCGGACGGATAGTGAGGGCGGCAGGCAGCGGTAGCGATGCGCCCGAGCTAGGCGCGCAACGCTTTCGCCGCGGCGACCATGTTGACGAGTGCGGGGCGCACTTCCTCCCAGCGGCGCGTTTTCAGGCCGCAATCCGGATTGATCCAGATCTGTCCGTCCGACAGCCGCTGGCGCGCCCGCGTCACGAGGTCGATCATCTCGTCCGTGGTCGGCACGCGCGGGGAGTGGATGTCGTAGACACCCGGCCCGATTTCGTTCGGATAGCTGAAGCCGGTGAAGGCGTCGAGCAGCTCCATCTTCGAGCGCGAGGTTTCGATCGAGATGACGTCGGCATCCATCGCCGCGATCGCGTCGATGATCTGGTTGAACTCGGAATAGCACATATGGGTGTGGATCTGGGTTTCGTCCTTCACCCCTGACGCCGTCAGCCGGAACGATTCCACCGCCCAGTCGAGATAGGTCCGCCAGTCGCTGTTGCGCAGCGGCAGGCCCTCGCGCAGCGCGGCCTCGTCGATCTGGATGATCTGCGCGCCGGACTGCTCGAGATCGTGCACCTCGTCGCGGATGGCGAGTGCGATCTGTCTGCACACGTCGCTGCGCGCAAGGTCGTCGCGCACGAACGACCAGTTCAGGATCGTCACCGGCCCGGTCAGCATGCCCTTGAGCGGCTTGACCGTCTGCGATTGCGCATAGCGCCACCAGCCCACCGTCATCGGTTCGGGCCGCGAGACGTCGCCGTAGAGAATCGGCGGTCGCACGCATCGCGAGCCGTAACTCTGCACCCAGCCGTGCTTGGTGAAGGCGAATCCCGAGAGCTGTTCGCCGAAATACTGCACCATGTCGTTGCGTTCGAATTCGCCATGCACGAGCACATCGAGGCCGATCTCTTCCTGCCAGCGGATCGCGCGGGTCGTTTCTTCCCGTAGAAATTTGTCATAGTCGGTGTCGCTCAGCGCGCCTTTGGTATAGGCGGCGCGCGCCTTACGCACCTCGGCCGTCTGCGGGAACGAGCCGATGGTGGTGGTCGGCAGCGGCGGCAGACGAAGCTGTGCGCGTTGCAGTTCGGCGCGCGCGGCGAACGGGCTCTGCCTGTGGCTCATCTGCGGCGTGACCGCCGCGAGACGGGCGGCGACCGCCGGATCATGGACTTTCGCAGACGCCTTGCGGCGGCTTGCGGCCGCGCCGGACGCGGCGAGCTTGTGTGCGACGTCTGCGTCCTCGCCGCGCAACGCCGCGGCCAGCGTCGCGAGTTCGTCCATTTTCTGCACCGCAAATGACAGCCACTGCTTCACGTCCGGATCGAGGGTCGTCTCAAGGTCGAGATCGATCGGCACATGCAGTAACGAGCATGACGGTGCAATCTCGATGCGATCGAGACCGCGCCGTGCGACGATTGGATTAAGCCATGTGACGAGCCGCGGCAGATCGGCGCGCCAGACATTGCGGCCATCGATAACGCCGAGCGAGAGAACGAGATCGGGCCTTGCCTTTTCCGCGACCGCGTCAATCTGTTCCGGCGCGCGCACGAGATCGAGATGAAGACCGGCAACCGGCAGCGACAGCGCAAGGTCGCGGTTGTCGCCGAGCCCGCCGAAATAGCTCGTCAGCATGATCTTGAGGCCGGGTACACGCTTTGCAAATGCGGCGTAGGCGGCGTTCAGGGCAGCGCGGGCGGCATCGTCAAGATCGAGCACGAGGCAGGGCTCGTCGATCTGCACCCATTCGGCACCCTCTCTCGCCAGCGCGTCGAGCATGTCGGAGTAAACCGGCAGCAATCGGTCGAGCAGCGAAAGCGGATCGAAGGACGGGTCGCTGCTCTTGCCGATCTTGAGGAAGGTGACCGGGCCGAGCAGCACGGGGCGGGTGCGATAGCCTAGCGCTTTCGCCTCGCGATACTCGTCGATCGGCTTGGTGGAGGCGAGCGCGAATGTCTGGTCGCGGGTGAATTCCGGCACCATATAGTGATAGTTGGTGTCGAACCACTTCGTCATTTCCTGCGCCGGCACGCCCTGCGCCGGAGCGTCGTGGTGATGACCATGCGCGCAGGTGTCCGCGTATGCGGCGCCTTGCGAGCCGCGGGCCATCGCGAAATAGGTCGCAAGCGGCACGTCGCCGCCCCGCCAGCCATAGATGGCCGGGATCGCGCCGACCATCACGCTGGTGTCGAGCACCTGGTCGTAGAGCGAGAAGTCATTCGAGGGGATGTTGCTGATGCCGAGCGCGTGCTGGCGTGCCCAGTTGGCGGCGCGCAGCCCGGCGGCGGCCTCAAGCAGGGCCTTTTCGTCGATCTTGCCGGACCAGAAGCTTTCGAGTGCGGTCTTCAATTCGCGACGCGGGCCGATCCGCGGCGTGCCGAGCATACTTGTGGCGGGAAAGAGAGTGGACATCGCGTGCAAACCTCTGCGCTGTTGAGGGCAGGAAGCAGGCAGGCGCGCGAACACCGGCCCGACAGGCGAGCCAGATCAAGCGACCACCGGAGCACCCCGCCCGAGGACGTTTCATGCTGACGAGGCAGGTCTCCTGGCTCGCGGGTCGTCGCCGTCATCCAGCCTTCCCGAGACAAATCTCAGTGGCGCTGGTGGATGTCGGCTCGCCGCATACAGTTGCGGGGGCAGCGCCGGCTTTGGCTGATCGCGCATCGGATCAGGGCCGCACCGGCTTCCCTTTTGGCTCCGGACAGTCACGTTCGGAGCACCTCGTCATTCCTTGCATTCTGCCCCACCGATCACGATGGCGGGCGTGGAATGTTGCCCACCGCCGCTGCGGGAAGCGCATCAGCGGCTTCGGCCGTCGGTCCCGGTGGGCAGGATGTGAATCAGTTCTGCGTGGCTTCGCGCGGCAGAACGGTGCGGACGAGCGTTGCGTCGAGCGCTTCGTAATCCGCGAGCTTGAGAAGATCGTAAAGCTCGGCGCGGGTCTGCATCTCGGGCAGCATCGCGCGGGTTTCGCCATCGCGGCGGATGGCGGCGTAGAGTTTGTCCTGCGCCTTGTTGGCCACGCGCAACGACGATACCGGCCAGATCACCATTGCGTAGCCCATCGCCTCGAACTCGCTGGCGGTGAGATATGGCGTGCGGCCGAATTCGGTCATGTTCGCCAGCAGCGGCACACCCGGCAGGCGGCTTGCAAATTCGCGGAACATGTCGGCCGATGTCAGGGCTTCCGGAAAGATCGCATCGGCACCGGCCTCGATATACAGCCTGGCGCGCGCCACTGCGCCGTCGATGCCTTCGCTGGCCGCCGCATCGGTGCGTGCGACGAGATAGAGATGACGCCGCGCCTTGGCGGCGGCGGCAATCTTCGCCGCCATGTCGTGCGCATCGGCAAGCTTCTTGTCGTTGAGGTGGCCGCATTTCTTCGGCAGCAACTGGTCCTCGATATGAACCGCGCCTGCGCCGGCATCCTCGAAGGTGCGCACCATATGCATGACGTTGAGCGCCTCGCCATAGCCGGTGTCGCCGTCGACGAGGAGCGGCAAGCCGCTGGCGCGCGTGACCTGGCGAATGAAGAAGGCGACCTCGTCCACGGTGATGATGCCGAGATCGGGCAACCCCATCGAGGCGGTCATCGCGCCTCCGGACAGATAGAGTCCGTCGAAGCCCGCGGCTTTGGCCTGCAGCGCGGCCATCCCGTTATGGGCGCCCGGCAGGCGGAGGATGCCGCCACGAGCCACCAGCGCGCGGAAGCGTTCGCCGGCGGATTGCGTGGGGAGATCGGAGGAGACGAGATAGGGCATGACTTACGCGGCTTTCGGGTTCGAGGATCGGCTGCGCGCTTCCAGCGGCACGAAACTGCGTTGTTCGGGACCGACATAGTTGGCGGAGGGACGGATGATCTTGTTGTCCTGACGCTGCTCGATGATGTGCGCGCACCAGCCCGAGGTGCGGGCGATGACGAACAGCGGCGTGAACATCGCCGTCGGCACGCCCATCAGGTGATAGGAGACGGCGCTGAACCAGTCGAGGTTGGCGAACATGTTCTTGGTTTCGGCCATCGTCGCCTCGATGCGCGCGGCGATGTCGAACATCTTCATGTTGTCGGCTTCGACGGACAGCCGTCGCGCCACCTCCCTGATGATGCGGTTGCGCGGATCGGCCACGGTATAGACCGGATGGCCGAAGCCGATCACCACTTCCTTCGCAGCGACGCGGCGGCGGATGTCGGCTTCCGCCTCGTCGGCGTCGGCGTAACGCTTCTGGATGTCGAATGCGACTTCGTTGGCGCCGCCATGTTTGGGGCCGCGCAGCGCGCCGATGGCGCCCGCAATCGCCGAATACATGTCGGAGCCGGTGCCGGCGATGGAGCGCGCGGTGAAGGTCGAGGC
>JBEBWH010000248.1:0-5203 GCA_040392305.1 Bradyrhizobium sp.
GAGTATCTGGCGATCTGACAGGCTATCTCAAGGCGTCGCTGTCCTTCAAATCGTGGGCCTCCTGCTCGAAATCGCGAGGCGAGGAAGGACTTGTGCCCGCCACCGGCAGCTTCCAAATGGAGAGCTTTTCAACTCTATGAATTCGGCCGCCGTCTATAGCGGTCGACATTCTTGCGGGAAGGGCCGTAATAGGGATTGATCTCGCATGTGGCGGCACGCCCGGAGGCCGACATGGCGCACTGCGCCAGGGATGTGTAGCGGCATTCATAGTAGTTGCCGCCACCGGTAACGCCGCCAAATACGTGCAAGCAGACAGGGTAGTTCGGATCGTAGGTTTGCGCAGCTGCCGGACCTGCGATCGAGATTGCTCCTGTTGCGAGGATGGCAAAAATTGAGGCCAGGGTGCGCATCAGAAATCTCCTCTGGTTGATCGCGCCGAGCGCGGAGTTCATCGAAATCTTTGCGGCGCTTACAGAGCGCGCCGCCCTGTCGGCCGTGCGGCACCTTCAAGACGGCTTTCATAACGCCGTATGCCGCTTGACGTTCTAACTTTATGCAAAATCGGCGGCAACATTGTGCTGGGCCATGAACCCGGTCGAGCAGGCGATTGGCGATGAAATCAGCTCATTTCCAAGCGCTATATATTGCTGTATATTTCACAAGTTGAACACTATAGCGGCATCAGTGGGTTGGGTATCGGGAGAAGACAGGATGAAGATCAGCGCACGCAATCAGTTGAAGGGCACGATCATCGATGTTGTAAAGGGAGCTACGACATCGCATGTCCGCATCGATATCGGCGGCGCGATCGTGACATCGTCGATCACCAATGAAGCAGTGGACGAACTCGGCCTCGCCAAGGGGAAGGCAGCCATCGCCGTCATTAAGGCGTCCGACGTTCTCGTTGCGATCGATGGCTGACGAAGTTCATCGGCAATCGTTATCCGGGAACGGGTTGCGACGGGCGGAGCGGGTGGTCGCGCCACCCGCCGCTACCGATGCTGGATTGATCTTCATCGGCCGTATCCGGACGCCGTGGCAGAGCAGGCTGGCCTGTCCCCGGCAGGGGCATGCCGATGGCCCGGTTTGCCGCATCGAGATTTTTCCGCCCTGGCACGAGGCGCTGGCGGGTGTTGCCGACTATCCTCGTCTTGAGGTGCTGTACTGGCTGGATCAGGCGCGGCGTGATCTGGTGTTGCAAAGTCCGCGCAACGACGGGCAGGTGCGTGGCACATTCGCGATACGTTCGCCGATGCGACCTAACCCGATCGCCACGTCGATCGTCGATCTCGTTGCGATCGAAGGTGCGACGCTCATCGTGCGTGGGCTTGATTGTCTCGACGGCACGCCGCTGCTCGATATCAAGCCTGACCGGGCCGTGTTCAAGCCGCCGGCGCTCGCAGGCCGATCGGGCCAGGAGGGACCATGAGCGCTTTCGGCGGTCGCGTCGTGCTCGTCTTTGTCGCGTTGCTGCTACTCATGGCGCCTCTGTCGGCACGGAGCGTTATCGATTCTGCCGGACGACAGGTCGAAGTCCCCGATACGATTACGCGGGTCTTTGCCGCGGGGCCGCCCGCATCGACGATGCTCTATGCGCTCGCACCGGAAAAGATGATTGGCTGGGTGCGCGCCCCGCGCGATGCCGAAAAGCCTTTTCTGTTGCCGTCGGTTCGCGATCTGCCGGGCCTTGGCCGGTTGACGGGGCGCGGCGATACTTTGAATCTCGAGCGTCTTGTCGCGGCGAATCCGGATATCGTCATCGATTTCGGCACGATCAACGACACCTATCGCTCGCTGGCCGACCGTGTGCAGGCGCAGACCGGCATTCCTTATATTCTGATCGACGGACGTTTTCAGAACACTCCGGCGGCGCTGCGGCTGTTGGCCGATGTTCTCGGTGTCCGGGAGCGCGGCAGCACGCTGGCGGATGCGGCGGCTGCGATTTTCTCGGAGGTCGATCATGTGCTGGCGCGCGTGCCGCCCGACAAGCGGCCGCGCGTTTACCTCGCGCGGGGGCCTGAAGGGCTGGAGACCGGTTCGCGCGGCTCGATCAATACCGAAATCATTGAATGGGTTGGCGCGGTGAATGTCGTCGAGGGCTTGCGCCAGAAGGGCGGCATCGCCAACGCATCGCTGGAACAGATCCTGACATGGCGGCCGGACACCATCGTCACGCTCGATCCGCGCTTTGCAAGCGTAGCGATCGAGAGGCCACAATGGGCCGTTGTCCCGGCGGTTGCGGAAAAGCGGGTATTTCTTGCGCCCGCCGTACCGTTCGGGTTCGTCGATGCCCCGCCATCGATCAACCGGCTGATCGGCCTGACGTGGCTGCTGCACAAGTTCTATCCTGCTTACGTCGAAAGCAACCTTCACGACAAGGTGCGATCCTTTTATCATCTGTTCTATCAGGTTGATCTGGACGAGCCGGCGCTCGCGCATGTGCTCCATGAACCGCGAAATTGAAGGGTCATAGTGCGCACCACGACGATCCTTGCCTTGCTGACGGCCGTGCTGGTGGGAACGGTGCTTGTCGCGGCAGGTATCGGTCCTTATCGCATTCCGCCGCTCGTCGTCCTCGACGCCATCTGGCTCTGGCTGACGGGGCGGAAACCCGCAGCGGATATCGAAACGGTGCTGTTCAGCATCCGCCTGCCGCGGCTTGTTGCAGCGGCTGTGGTGGGCGCCGCGCTGGCGGCGGCGGGTTCCGCCTATCAAAGCCTGTTCCGCACTCCGCTGGTCTCGCCGGATATCCTCGGCGTCTCGACCGGAGCAGGGCTCGGCGCGGTCACGGGCATCCTTCTCGGCATGCCGGTGGCGATGATCCAGCTTCTTGGCTTCGGCGGCGGACTGGCCGTGGTTATGATCGTCATCATGCTGTCGCGTGCGTTGCGCGGCGGCGGCGACATCCTTGTCATGGTGCTGGCGGGCATCGTTGTCGGCGCCCTGGCCGGCGCTGCGATCTCGCTCGTCAAGGTACTGGCCGATCCCTACGACCAGCTGCCGGCGATTACATTCTGGTTGCTCGGCAGTCTTGCCGGGGTCAAGGTCGGCGATGTTGCGGCGACCGTGCCGATGGTGCTGCTCGGGGTCGCGCCGCTGGTGCTGCTGCGCTGGCAGGTCGGCATCCTCTCGCTGGGCGATGACGAAGCACGGGCGCTCGGTGTCGAGGTCGCACGGATACGCGCCGTGGTGATTGCCGGGGCGACGCTCGCGACCGCCAGCGTCGTCGCCATTTCCGGCGTCATTGGGTGGGTCGGGCTGATGGTGCCGCATATGGCGCGGCTTCTGATCGGGCCGCGGTTCGACCGGCAGTTGCCTGCTTCCATTCTGATTGGCGCCGCCTTTATGGTCGCCGTCGATACGCTGGCCCGTTCGGCGGCGACGATCGAGATTCCGCTCGGCGTATTGACCGCGGTGATCGGCGGCCCTGTCTTTGTCTGGCTGCTCGCGCGCAGCCGCAGGTCCTTTGCCTCATGAGCATGCTCATCGCACAAAGCCTCTCGATTGGTTACGGCGCGAGGGTCGTTGCGAGCAATCTGTCTCTGGCATGCGAAGCCGGAACGGTCACATGCCTGCTCGGTCCCAATGGAATCGGCAAGACGACGTTATTCAAGACGCTGCTTGGCTTGCTTCCGGCGATGGCGGGCGACGTGTTGATTGAAGGTGAGAGCCTTGACGCCCTGACGCGCCGCGAGATTGCGCAGCGGATATCCTATGTCCCGCAGGCGCACACGACCGAGTTCGCCTACACGGTGCTGGATCTGGTGCTGATGGGGCGCACGGCCTATTTCGGCGCCTTCAGTGCGCCGAGCAAGGTGGACCATGAGCACGCGATGGCGGCGCTTGAGTTGCTGGGTATCTCCGAACTGGCTCGCCGCGATGTGACACGGATTTCCGGCGGCCAGCGTCAGCTTGTGTTCATCGCGCGGGCACTGGCGCAGCAGACGAAGATCGTGGTGATGGACGAGCCGACCGCGAGCCTCGATCTCGGCAATCGCATTCGCGTGCTGGACACCGTGCAAGGCCTCGCGGAAAAGGGATTGGCCGTGGTGCTCTCCACTCACGAGCCGGAACAGGCCTTCGCCATCGCGCATCACGTCGCGGTGCTGGGGCGAGACAGCCGGTTCGTCATCGGGAAGGTCGCCGATGTTCTCACTTCCGATGAGCTGTCGGCGCTCTACGGCGTGCCCGTGATGGTGGAGCGCACGCCGTCGGGCCGACATGTGGTTGGACCACGTCCGGGGCCGATCTGAATCGTGGCCGGCATCTCACGAGATGACCTGCCAGGCACCGAGCGGGGCTCCGTTCTCCCTCGCTTAAGTGGTCAGCGTACCGGCCTCTAGCCGTCTCAAGTAAACATCCCAGGTTGCCGAAGCCTCCGCCGAGGTCGACTGGCGTCGTTATCGCGCAAGATGTTTGTCGGGATTTTCACAGGCGCGGCAATGTGCCGCAACATCACGCTTAGCCATCGACGTTTTAGCGATATATTCATTGAGATATAGCGAAACGCAGTGGGGCTGATGTGGGAAAATTGTCAGGGTGGACCGGCAGAAGTGCGCTTCTGTCGTCGGTGGTGGTTGTCGCTTTGACCGGCGGGGCTGCAGCGCAGGACCGCGGCGGGGTGTATCAGCTCGGTGAGATTTATGTCTCGGGTGCGCAGCAGGGTGACGCCGGCGTCGGCAGCTCGAGCGTGACACGCGAACAAATCTGGACCTTTGAGAAGAAGACGCTCGACGAAGCCGTCAACTTGATTCCCGGCGTCACCAGCACGCTGGACTCCAACGGTCGTCGTAACGAAAGCGATATTTTCGTTCGCGGTTTCGGCCGTTGGCAGGTGCCGCTGACCATCGATGGCGTGCGCGTGTATCTGCCCGCCGACAATCGGCTCGATTATGGGCGTTTCCTCACCAATGATATTGCCGAGATCCAGGTCCAGAAGGGCTATGCATCGGTATTGAATGGCCCCGGCGGCATGGGCGGCGCGATCAATCTTGTGACGCGCAAGCCGGTGAAGCCTTTCGAAGCCGAATTCATGAGCAGCGCGACTTTCGACAATCGCGGCTCGTTTCAGGGCTGGAACAGCTACGCGATGCTTGGTACCCGCCAGCAGGATTTCTATCTGCAGGGCAGCGCCAGCCATTTGAACCAGGATTTCTGGTCGCTGTCGCGCGACTATCAGCCGACGCCCGGATCGCTGCAGCGC
>JBEBWH010000249.1:0-5191 GCA_040392305.1 Bradyrhizobium sp.
CGATGAAGGGTCCCGCCAATTTCGTCTCTCTCGCGGACAAGCGCGCGGAGCAGATGCTTTACGACGACCTGACCAAGGCGCGGCCCGGCTACGGCTTTCTCGGTGAGGAAGGCGGCACGCGGGAAGGCACCGACAAGTCGAACACCTGGATCGTCGATCCGCTCGACGGCACCACGAATTTCCTGCACGGCATTCCGCAGTTCGCGATTTCGATCGGCCTTCAGCGCGAGGGCGTGATTGTCGCCGGCGTGATCTACAATCCCGCCAATGACGAACTCTATATGGCCGAACGCGGCAAGGGCGCGTTTCTCAACGACACCCGCCTGCGCGTCGCGGGACGCAAGCAGCTCAACGAATGCGTGATCGCCTGCGGCCTGCCGCATATCGGGCGCGGCGACCATGAACTGTCCCGGCGCGAAATGGCCGAGATGCAGCCGCGCGTCGCGGGCCTGCGGCGCTTCGGTGCTGCATCGCTCGATCTCGCCTTCGTCGCAGCCGGCCGACTTGACGGCTACTGGGAGCGCAACCTGTCGCCATGGGACGTCGCGGCCGGCATTCTCATGGTGCGGGAGGCCGGCGGCATCGTCTCCGGCATCACCGGCGCCGACGACGCGCTCACGTCAGGCCATGTGGTCTGCGGCAACGAATACGTACATCGCGATCTGATCAAGATTCTCAAGCCGATCGATTGAAACCTCCGCGGTTGCCGGGAACCGCAGCGGAATTCACCGGTTCACTCCAGGAACAACGCTGGAGGAACAGACGATGACGATCGGCACCATCATCCTGATTATCCTGATTCTCGTGCTGTTGGGCGGCTTCAGCGGCGTCGGCGGCGGACCATTCTACGGCACCGGCTATTACGGCGGCGGCGGCCTTGGCCTTATCGTCGTCATCCTGCTCGTCCTCGTCCTGCTCGGACGGGTCTGACGCATTCCCGCCGTCGCGCGGCACTGCCGCCGCGCCGCCGCAGCCGAATCGCATTCCGCCAACGAAATCCGGCAAGGCACTTTCATATCGCTCCCGCTGTGCCATATTGCGGTCCGCCCGCTGTTCCGCACAAGGATCGATGACCCGATAATGGCTCAAGGAAACCCGTCCCGCGCCGCCGTCGACTTTGATCTCGTCAAACTGTCGTCGCCCCGCATCTTTCTCGTGCGGATGATGGTGTTTCTGGTGCTGTGCGCACTGGTGCTCATCATCCTCTACAAACAGATTCAGGTCGCCTTCTTCGCCAATCCCGGCCTCAATGCGCTGATCGGCGCGGTGCTGCTGATCGGTATCGTGCTGGCCTTCCGGCAGGTGATCCGACTCTATCCGGAAGTGGCGTGGGTCAATAGTTTCCGTATCGCCGATCCCGGCCTCGCGATCGAACGCCGGCCGCAGTTGCTGGCGCCGATGGCCGCGATCCTTGGCGGCGAGCGCAACGGACGCATGGCAATCTCGCAGCAGACCATGCGTCACCTGCTCGATTCGATCGCGACCCGGCTCGACGAGGCGCGCGACATCTCGCGCTACATGACCGGGCTCCTGGTCTTCCTCGGCCTGCTCGGCACGTTCTGGGGCCTGATCGAAACCGTGAGCTCGGTCGGCGGCGTGATCGACGGCCTCAAGGTCGGCGGCGATGCCGGCTCGCTGTTCGATACGTTGAAGGAAGGTCTGGCCGCGCCGCTCGGCGGCATGGGCATCTCGTTCTCGTCGTCGCTGTTCGGCCTCGCCGGCTCGCTGATCCTCGGCTTCCTCGACCTGCAGTCGAGCCAGGCGCAGAACCGCTTCTATACCGATCTCGAAGACTGGCTCGCCTCCACCGTGCGTCACTACTCCGGCGACGCCGGCGACGGCGCGACGCACACTCCCGCCGCCGCCGTCGAATTGCGCGATGTGCTGGAACGGCTGCGCACCACGCTGCAGGACCTCTCCGGCTCCAGTGGCGGCGTCGGCGCCGCCGCGAACCGTTCGACCGCGACCGCGATGGCCAATCTCGCCGATGCGATCCAGGGCCTCGTGCAGCACATGCGCACCGAGCAGCAGATGATCCGCGAATGGGTGGACGGACAGGGCGAACAGAATCGCGAAATCCGGCGGCTGCTCGAGGTCATCGCGCGCCAGCCGGAAAACAACTGACGCGGGAGAGCGGACATGGCGCTTGCACGCGGACGGCGGAACGAATCGCCCTTCAACTACTGGCCGGGCTTCGTCGATGCGCTCTCCACGCTGGTGCTGGCGGTGGTGTTTCTGCTGTCGGTGTTCCTCGTCGTGCAGTTCTTCCTGTCGCAGGAGGTCACCGGCAAGGACAAGGCGCTGGAGGAGCTGAACGCCAAGATCGCGCAGCTCAGCGAACTCCTGTCCCTCGAAAAGCTGGGCGCGCTCGACCTCGGCAGCCAGCTTGCCCAGATGCGGGCCGGGCTCGCCTCGGCCGAGGCCGAACGCGACCGCGTCAAAGGCCTTTACGAGGGACTGGCCAACGCCGGCAACAGCGCCTCGGAGCGCGCCAACGAGCTCAACCGCGCCCTGGACTCCGAGAAGCAGGTGACGGCGCGGGCGCTGTCGCAGATCGAAATCCTCAATCAGCAGATCAATGCGCTGCGGCGGCAGCTCGCGGCGCTGGAAGCGGCGCTCGAAGCCTCCGAAAAGCGCGACAAGGAATCGCAAAGCCGCATCGCCGACCTCGGCCAGCGGCTCAATGTGGCGCTCGCCAAGCGCGTGCAGGAACTGTCGCGCTATCGCTCGGAATTCTTCGGCCGCCTGCGCGCCATCCTGGGCAACCGGCCGGATGTGCGGATCGTCGGCGACCGCTTCGTGTTCCAGTCGGAAGTATTTTTCGACACCGGACAGGCGCAGCTTCTGCCCGAAGGCCTGACCGAACTGGACAAGATCGCCACCGCGCTGACCGATCTCGACAAGCAGATTCCGACCGAGCTTGCCTGGGTGCTGCGGGTGGACGGCCATACCGACGTGCGGCCGATCTCGAGCCCGCAGTTCAAATCGAACTGGGACCTCTCGGCGGCGCGCGCCATCTCCGTGGTGCAGTATCTCGTCTCGCGCGGCGTGCCGCCGCAGCGCCTCGTCGCGGCCGGCTTCGGCGAGTTCCAGCCGCTCGATCCGGCGGCGACCGAAGACGCCTATCGGCGCAATCGCCGTATCGAATTGAAACTCACCGAGCGCTGACCGCGATGTCCGGCCTGTTCCAGTTGCGGCCCTATCGCGACAGCGACGAGGCTGCGGCCATCGGGCTGTGGCAGCGCACCTGGCAGCAGGCCTATCCTGAGATTGATTTCGCCGCGCGCCTCGCATGGTGGCGGCAGCGCTGGCGCGACGAACTCGTGCCGGCGGCGCGGATCACCGTCGCCGAGGACGACGCAGGCGCGCTGATCGGCTTCGTCATCATTGATGCAGACGGCTATCTCGATCAGCTCGTCGCCGATCGCAACCATTGGGGTTCCGGCCTGGCGCTGCAGCTCGTCGATCACGCCAAGCAGCTTTCGCCCACCGGCATTTCGCTGCTGGTTAACGCCGACAACAGCCGCGCCATCCGCTTCTATGAAAAGGCCGGCTTCCTGCATGGCGGCGACGACGTCAATCCGATCTCAGGCCGCAAGGTCCACCGCATGACGTGGACGCCCTGACGCCGCACTGGATTTTCTTTCGCAAGCACGCCTCTGCGCCGGAACATCCGTGCGAGCCTCTCGTTCATTGAGTCCCACCAGTGGAGGCTTACATGGCGACCAAACAGAAGATGCTCGAAGACCTTTTTTACGACACCCTGCGGGACGTCTACTACGCTGAAAAGAAAATCCTGAAGACGCTGCCCAAGATGGCCAAGGCTACCAAATCCAAGGAGCTCAAGGCCGCGTTCGAGAAGCACGAAACCGAGACCGAAGCGCATGTCGAGCGCCTTGAACAGGTGTTCGAGATCATCGGCAAGGCGGCGCGCGCCAAGACCTGCGAGGCGATCGACGGCATCACCGACGAGGGCGCCGAGATCATGGACGAATACAAGGGCATGCCGGCGCTCGATGCCGGGCTGGTCGCCGCCGCGCAGGCGGTCGAGCACTATGAGATTTCGCGCTATGGCACGCTGCGGACCTGGGCCGAGGAGCTCGGCTATCAGGACGCCGCGAAACTTCTGGCGGCGACCCTTGAGGAAGAAAAAACCACCGACAAGACGCTGACCAGCCTCGCCAAGAACACCATCAATCTGCAAGCCGAGCGCGAGATGAGGGTTGCGAGTTAGCTACCTCGCAGCGCGCCGATGCGGCCCTGTCCGCGCGGGGGTAAAGGCAACGGTTTGGGGATGGTGCAGGCCGTTAAAAAAAACGCCCGGGCCGCCGAGGTCCGGGCGTTTTATCAGAGGATAAGCCGTCTCAGGCGACGGCGCCGACCCGTGCGCGCATTGTGCCGATATTGTCGAGGTCGGCCTGCTCGCGCGCATTCTCTTCAGCGCGGCCACGCGCCTGATCGCGCTCGTCGAGCAGTTCGACCTTCTTCAATTCTTCGAAGGCGTCCGCAAGCTGTCCCTGCGCATCTTCGAGCTGCGCTGTCAGTTCGTCAGCCGAACGCAGCAGATTTTCCCGCCGGGCGATCGCAGCCTTGGCATAGGTCGGATAGGCAAAATGGGTCGGATCGTCGATGCCGGCGCGCTCCTGCTCGGAGGCGATTTCGCGCTCGAGATCGGCCGACATGCGCCGAAAATCCGCAATCATGCTTTCGATCTGCGAGACCCTTCTGCGCTTCTCATCGACCTGAAACTTTTTAAGACGGATCAGCGTCTCACGTGACTTCATCGACTCATACTCCCCAGAAGTCCCGATCAGGGCCGGGACCATGCCGGCGCCTCGCTGCAGCGCGCCGGCATCCGACTTTAAACAATCGGGCGTGATCATGGCCCGACAAAGTTAGCTTTCCGTTGCCAAAGTTCCGACGATTTGAGCGAGCTGACGATAGCCTTCGACCAGCGAGGTCGCTTCGTTCTTGCCCTGCCGCAGGAAGTCTTCGAGGGCGGGATTGAGCCCGATCGCCTCATCCACCTCCGCGCTGGAACCGGCGCGATAGGCCCCGAGCCGGATCAGTTCCTCCATATCCGAATAGGTCGCCATCACCTGCCGCGCCCGCGTGACGGCGGGGAGAAAGGCCGGGTCGGCGGATTTCGGCATGGTGCGGGACACCGACTTGAGCACGTTGATCGCCGGAT
>JBEBWH010000250.1:0-5190 GCA_040392305.1 Bradyrhizobium sp.
CGAATGCATCATCACCACCATGACGATGCAGATGCCCTTGGCGTAATCGACCCAGTCGATTCGCTCCGAGCGGGGCGCGGTTCCGCTCGTCATGACATTCCCGTTCTGGCTCATCGGTGTTCCGTTTCGATGCGCCTGCGGCTGCCGCAAGCAATGACAAAGGCGATCTGATCAATTCCCTATCAAGGCGCGTGCCAGTCCGGCGGCGCTCGCTTCCGGTCGTGTTCCCTTGTGCCTGAAAACCGGTTATGACGCGGCGGGAGCCGCGCGGCTGTTTCCGTTAACCCTAAACAAGCAGTTCATACCATGCGTATCGCGATGATCGGAACAGGCTATGTCGGCCTGGTGTCAGGCGCCTGTTTCGCCGATTTCGGCCATCGCGTCACCTGCGTCGACAAGGACGGGGACAAGATCGCGGCGCTGAAGCGCGGAGAAATCCCGATTTTCGAGCCGGGCCTCGACGCGCTCGTTGACAGCAACAGCAAGGCCGGACGTCTCGATTTCACGACTGAGCTTCCCGATGTCGTGGCGGAGGCCGATGCGGTGTTCATTGCGGTCGGAACGCCTTCGCGTCGCGGGGACGGTCATGCCGATCTGAGCTATGTCCGCGCCGCCGCGCGCGAGATCGCCTCCGCGTTGCGGGGCTTTACCGTGGTCATCACGAAATCGACCGTGCCGGTGGGAACCGGCGACGAGGTTGAGCGCCTGATCCGTGAAACCAGCCCGCAGGCCGATGTGGCGGTGGCGTCCAATCCGGAATTTCTGCGCGAGGGCGCGGCGATTCGCGACTTCAAGCATCCGGACCGCATCGTGGTCGGCACCGACGACCCGCGTGCGCGCGATCTTGTCGATGAGCTTTACCGGCCGCTCTATCTCAACCGCGCGCCGATCATGCATACCGGGCGCCGCACCGCCGAACTGATCAAATATGCCGCCAATGCGTTTCTCGCCACCAAGATCACCTTCATCAACGAGATCGCCGATCTTGCCGAGAGGGTTGGCGCCGATGTGCAGGACGTGGCGCGCGGGATCGGTCTCGATAACCGTATCGGACCGAAGTTTCTTCATGCCGGTCCCGGCTTCGGCGGCTCCTGCTTCCCGAAGGATACGCGCGCGCTGGTGCAGACCGCGCATGACTACGACGTACCGTTGCGCATCGTGGAAGCGGTGCTTGCGGTGAACGACAATCGCAAGCGCGCGATGTCGCGCAAGGTCGCCTCCGCGCTCGGCGGCGAGTTGCGGGGCAAGACGGTCGGCGTGCTGGGGCTCACCTTCAAGCCCAACACCGACGACATGCGCGAAGCGCCGTCGATCCCGCTGATCGTGGCGCTGCTCGATCAGGGCGCGGTGGTGCGCGCCTATGACCCTGCAGGCATGGCGCAGGCCAGGGCGGAATTGCCCGATATCGCCTATTGCAGCGACCCCTATGCCTGCGCGCATGAGGCCGACGCGCTGGTGATCGTCACCGAATGGGAAGAATTTCGCGCGCTCGATCTGTCGCGGCTCAGGCGCGAGATGCGCAATCCCGCCATCGTCGATCTGCGCAACATCTATCGTCCGGACGAGATGGCGAAGCATGGCTTCACCTATGAGAGCATCGGGCGCGGAGTGCCTGCTTGACGCGGCCATTCGATCCGCCGCTGCCGATCGATGCGGTGCTCGACGAGCTTGACCGCGCGCTCTCCGCTCACAATACGGCCGTTCTCGTCGCCCCGCCCGGCGCGGGCAAGACCACGCGCGTGCCGCTGGCGTTGCGCGATGCGCCGTGGGTGGCCGGCCGGAAGATCCTCGTGCTGGAGCCGCGCCGCATCGCCGCGCGCGCCAGCGCCGAACGGATGGCGAAAACGCTTGGCGAGCGCGTCGGCGAGAGCGTCGGCTATCGCGTGCGCTTCGGCTCGAAAGTGTCCCGCGTCACGCGCATCGAGGTCGTGACCGAAGGGATCTTCACCCGCCTTATTCTGGACGATCCGGAATTGAACGGCGTCGCGGCGGTGCTGTTCGACGAGTTTCACGAGCGCTCGCTCGATGCCGATCTCGGCCTGGCGCTGGCGCGCGACGCGCAGACCGGCCTGCGCGAGGATCTCCGGCTGCTGGTGATGTCGGCGACGCTCGATGGCGCGCGGGTGGCGCGGCTGCTGGGCGGCGCGCCGGTGATCGCGAGCGAAGGACGCGCCTTCCCGGTCGAGAGCCGCTATCTCGGCCGCAGGGCGGATGCGCCGGTCGAGCGGCAGATGGCCGACGCGGTCGCGCTGGCGTTGCGGGCGGAACGCGGCTCGGTGCTGGCGTTTCTGCCTGGCGCGGCGGAGATCAGGCGCGCGGAGACGCTGCTGCGCGAACGCGTCGCCGATCCCGCTGTCGAGATCGTGGCGCTGTTCGGTGCGCTCGACGCCGCGACGCAGGATCGCGCGATCGCTCCTGCCCCGGAGGGGCGGCGCAAGGTGGTGCTGGCGACCTCCATCGCCGAAACCTCGCTGACCATCGAGGGCGTGCGTGTCGTGGTGGATTGCGGCCTCGCCCGCGTGCCTCGCTATGAGCCGGATATCGGCCTGACGCGGCTGGAGACGATCCGGGCCTCGCGTGCCGCCGTCGATCAGCGGCGCGGCCGCGCCGGGCGCACCGCGCCGGGCGTTTGCTATCGGCTGTGGGACGAGCCGCAGACGATGACGCTGGAGCCGTTCTCCCCGCCGGAAATCGCGGCCGCCGATCTGTCGTCGTTCCTGCTCGATCTCGCGCAGTGGGGCGTCAGCGATCCTTCAAAACTTGCATTCCTCGATGCGCCGCCGGTGCCCGCGCTCAACGAGGCGCGCAGCCTGCTGCAGCAACTCGGCGCGCTCGATGCCGATGGCCGCATCACGAATGAGGGGCGCAGCCTGCGGTCGCTGGCGCTGCCGCCGCGGCTTGCCCGGATGGTCGTCGATGCGCATCGCGAAGGCGCGGGCGAGACGGCGGCCCGCATCGCGGCTTTGCTCACCGAGCGGGGTCTGGGCGGCGACAGCGTCGATCTCGACGCGCGGCTGGATGGCTGGCGGCGCGATCGCTCGCCGCGCGCCGCCAGCGCCCGGCAGGCGGCGTCGCGCTGGGCCGAACAGATCGCCGCAGCCGAAGGGCCGCCATTGATCGATGGCGGCCTGTCGACGGGGACGATTCTTGCGCTGGCCTTTCCGGACCGCGTTGCCAAAAATCGCGGCGATGGCGGTTTCCTGCTGGCCAACGGGCGCGGCGCGACCATCGATCCGGCCTCGGCCTTGGCGCGCGCGCCGTATCTTGCGGTGGCGGAATTGACCGGCAGCGCGGCGCGTGGACGCATTCTGCTGGCGGCCACCATCGCGCTGGACGAGATCGAGGCGCGCTTCGCGTCCGACATCGTCTCCGCCGACGAAATCAGTTTCGATCCGGCCGCGATGGCTCTGCGGGCGCGGCGCAGAACGCGGCTGCGGGCGCTGACGCTGGCGGACCGGCCGCAGCCGTTTACGCCGTCGGCGGAAGCCGCGCGCGTGCTGGCGGATGGATTGATCGCGGCCGGCCTGCATCGCTTGCCGTGGTCGAAGCCGCTGGCGCAGTGGCGCGGCCGGGTTCTGTTTCTGCGCCAGGCCGAGGGCGAGCCGTGGCCCGATCTGTCTGACGCGGGGCTGATCGCGGCGCGCGGGGCGTGGCTCGAGCCGTTGCTTTACGGCAAGAGCGCGCTCGCAGCCGTTTCCGCTTCCGAACTGTCGGACGCCGTTACCGCGCTGTTGCCGTGGGACCTGCGGACGCGGCTCGAGCGTGAGGCGCCGACGCATTTCGAAGCGCCGACCGGCTCGCGCCTCGCCGTCGACTATGAGGCGGCGCAGGGGCCGACCATCGCGGTGCGTCTGCAGGAGCTGTTCGGCCTGACGGCGCATCCCGCCGTCGCGGGCGGACGGGTGCCGCTGGTGCTGGAATTGTTGTCGCCTGCGCACCGGCCGGTGCAGGTGACGCGCGACCTGCCGGGCTTCTGGCGCGGCAGTTACGCCGATGTGCGGGCCGATCTTCGCGGACGCTATCCGCGCCATCCCTGGCCGGAGGATCCAGCCGCCGCGCCGCCGACCCGGCGCGCCAAGCCGCGCGGGACTTGAGCTTTCGGCAGAAGACGGATCGCTGCCGCCTTAACGCTTCCCTCACCCTATTGGCGGAAATTGTCCGGCGACCGGCGCGCCGCGTGCCATCCTTTCGCGGCGGCAGGCGGCATCGTGAGTGCGGCGTATGCGTAGCGTGTTGATTCTGGCAGGAGTTCTGACGGGCCTCGGCGTCGCCATGGCGCATCTGGCGGATCGCATGAGCGCGTCGACGCCGGCGCTGGCGAGCGCCGCGATCGAAACGCGCTTCGACGCGATGCAGTCGAATTCTCGCATCGTCTCCATCGCGCCCGACCGTCGCGGCCATTTCCAGACCGACGGGCGCATCGACGGCCGCCGGCTGACCTTCATGATCGATACCGGCGCATCCGTCGTCGCGCTCACTGAAAGCGCGGCGGCCGATATCGGCATCCGCCCCCGAGCCGCCGACTTCAAGGTCAATGTCGCCACCGCGAACGGGACGGTCAAAGGGGCGCGGGCGCGGCTGAACAGGGTCGAGATCGGCGATCTGGTGGTGCAGGATGTCGAAGCGCTGGTGCTGCCCGACGCCGCGCTGTCGGAAAACCTGCTCGGCCTGTCCTACCTGTCGCGGCTCAGGCGTTTCGCCTATGCCGATGGCCGCATGGTGCTGGAGCAGTAACGTTAAGCTGTCAAACTGCCGCAATTCGCCTTCACAAGATGAACCCACCTTCCGCGCCGCCGCCGCATTGGCTAAGCCTTGCGGCATTCGCGGCGACCGTTTTTTCTGACGAGGTTGTTTCATGTTTCCCAAGCCGAAGCCGGCCCTGACGCCCAACACCTACGCCTATGAATCCGAGCCGATGGTGAAGGCGACGGGCTTTCGCGAATATGATGCGCGCTGGCTGTTCGCCAAGGAAATCAACCTGATGGGGGTGCAGGCGCTCGGCATGGGGCTCGGCACGCTGATCGGCGAACTGGGCGCCAAGAAGGAAATCGTCACCGGCCATGATTTCCGCGGCTATTCCGCCTCGATCAAATATGCGCTGATTTCCGGGCTGATGGCGGCGGGCTGCAAGGTCCACGACATCGGGCTTGCGGTGACGCCGATGGCCTATTTCGCGCAGTTCGATCTCGA
>JBEBWH010000251.1:0-5168 GCA_040392305.1 Bradyrhizobium sp.
TGAGCGAGGTGGCTGCGAATGACAGTCGATTTCAAGGGAACTCATTTCCCTAAAAGTGTCATTCTGCACGCGGTCTTCTTTTACGTGCGCTACCCCGTCTCCTATCGTGACCTTCAGGAAATTCTGGCCGAACGTGGCGTATGCGTGGATCATGCAACATTGAACCGATGGGTTGTTCGGTACTCGCCTCAAATCGTCACTCAGGCTCAGATGCGCAAACGGCCCACGGCCAGTTCCTGGCGTGTTGATGAGACCTATATCAAGGTTCGGGGCAAATGGACTTATTTGTATCGGGCCGTTGACCGCGATGGTCAAACGCTTGATTTCATGCTGTCTGAGCGCCGGGATCTGGCTGCAGCGCGGCGTTTCTTCAAGAAGGCGATCACAACCAATGGTGCTCCTGAGAAGGTTGTCATTGACAAAAGTGGAGCCAATCTGGCCGGACTGCATGCCGTCAACACCATCCTGAAATTCACAGGCGCAGGCGACATGATTGAAATCCGGCAGATCAAATACTTGAACAATATCCTTGAGCAAGACCATCGCTTTATAAAACGGATCACCAAACAAATGATGGGCTTCAAAGCGTTCCATTCCGCATCAGCCACCATCGCGGGCATCGAGTTAGCCCACATGATCCGCAAGAACCAGTTCGCAAACGACAACCAATCACCATTCAAGGTCTTTGCGGAGCTCGCAGAATAACTACGTCCAAGGATAAGCACGCTTTTAACTTACTGAAAAATTTGCGACACAACCGCCTCCGTTAGCTCAAACCGCCTATTGTCCCAAAAACCCTGACGACGGACAGTAGCTGATGGATGAGGTGTTCATCCAGGTGCGTATATCACAATGCTACTCACAAGCCGTTACCGTGACATCGCCATCCGCGATGCTCAACCCATTCGGCGCGCCAGAACGTAAGTTAAGGTGACATCGCCCTCCAGCACGCTGTTTCACCTCGCCGCCAAATCCTTCCAACGTGCCGACAACGCATCTCAAGTCGAAATAATTTGCGTAAACCTGATTCAGAGTTCGAGATTTGCGATTCTGGATTGCTTGTAAACGATTCCAAGTTCTGGGAGGGCGTTTCAAGCGCAAACGTTGTTTGCGGATAGGGGAGGGGGCAGCTATGGCTAGAGATCCGGCGCGATTGGAAAGGCAGCGCGTGCGGCAGAGAGAACTGCGGGAGCGCAACAGAGCACTGAAACGGCCTTCACGGGACGATTTTGCGCGCATGCTTCCAAAAGCACGCTGCGGTCCTGAGGCCGAAATGGCATTACACAGCGGGCTTGGCCGACGCCTTCAGCTCGATCTCGACGAAGGCGATCTCGGCATCCGTGTCATTGATGATGTTGTGCTCGGTGCATCTTGGCCGGGCATAGCTGACGGCGGTCTGGATCGGATATTCGGCGCGGCCGCCATCATGGGTCTCGACGGTCAGCGTGCCACCCTGAACCGGCACCACCACATAGTCGTATTCATGAACGTGCCAGCCGGTTTCCGTGAATGGAGCAAAACGCCACAAGGTGACGCGCACTGCGTCGTCCTCGTGCTGGAGTTCGGCGATAGCTGGCTTTACCATGTTCATTCTCCTTACGGTTCAGAGCGTCACAGCCAGGCCGCACCCGGCCAGACGGAAGGTGCTGCCCGCTGGTACTGCGGCGGGCGGGCAATTTCGGCTCCCAGCACGCGTGCGGCTTCCCAACCCCAGTGCGGATTGTCGAGGAAAGCGCGGCCGAGCGCAACAAGATCGGCTTTGCCCTCGGCAACGACCGCTTCAGCCTGTGCGGGCGAGGCGATAAGGCCGACGGCCCGCGTCTTGATCCCGGCTTCGCGGCGCACTTTTTCAGCCAGACCGGCCTGATAGGCCGGCCCGATCGGGGGCGCAGCGTTGGGCGCCACCCCTGCTCCGGTGACGCAGACAAAATCCACACCGATTTCGCGCAGGCGTTGCGCGAAAGCCACCGCATCCTCAGACTGAATGCCGCCCTCGTTCCAGTCGGAACCGGTGATGCGAACACCGAGCGGACAACCATCCGGCAGCGCCGCACGAATGGCGGCGATGATCTTCAGCGGATAGCGCATGCGCGCTTCGGACGAGCCGCCATATTCGTCCTCGCGCCGGTTGGAAAATGGCGACAGGAACTGATGCAGCAGATAGCCGTGGGCGGCGTGAACCTCGATCATATCGAAGCCGATGGCCACGGCCCGGCGCGCGGCCGCGACATGCGCTTCGATCACCCGGTCGAGATCCGCCTGCTGCATCGCGGCAGGGACATGCCAGCCATCGGCGAAGGCGAGCGCAGAAGGGGCGATAGTCTGCCACGGCGCTTCGGCAGCGCCCAGCGCAGCACCGCCCTCCCATGGCCGCTGGCAGGATGCCTTGCGCCCGGCATGGGCAAGCTGGATGCCGAGACGGGAATTGCCCCGGCGCTTGCAGAAGGAAACGACATCGGCCAGAGCCTTCTGCGTTTCATCGTCATAAAGGCCGAGATCGCCATGGCTGATCCGCCCTTCGGGCGACACGGCCGTCGCTTCGACAACGACCAGCCCGGCACCGGAATTCGCCAGCGTGCCGAGATGGGCAAGATGCCATTCATTGGCAACGCCATCGACCGCGCTGTACTGGCACATCGGCGAGACGACGATGCGGTTTTCCAGTGTCAGATTGCCGATGCTCAGCGGCGAGAAAAGAGCCGTCATTTCAAGACCTCATGCGCGTCCATTCAACCCAGCGCACGCTCATTGAACGCGGCCGAGGTCAGCATGGCATGAAAAAGGGCGGCGCGCGGCGCGATGGTGGAAAAAAGGATATGCTCGTGCAGCGCATGCGCGCCGGCGCCGTTGCAGCCAAGCCCGTCGAGGGTGGGCTTGCCGAGCGCGGCAGCGAAATTGCCGTCAGAGACACCTCCGCGCGACGTTTCCCCCAGTTCCAGCCCCAGTTCGCGCCCCAGGTCGCGGGTCGCCTCGTAGAGCTTCACCACCGCCTCCGAACGCTGGAAGGGCGGGCGGTTGAGGCCACCTTCAATGTCGAGCGTGATATCCTTTCCCCTGGGCTTGCGCCCCAGCATGGAAGCGGTATGCCGCTCGGCCGTTGCCATGTCGTTGGCGCGCATGTCCACCTCGATCGAGGCCAGATCCGGCACCACATTGGCGCGGGTGCCGCCGCTGACAGTACCGACATTGAAGGTGGCGGCAGTCTCGGTCTCGTTCAGATCCTCGATCTCGACGATATGGCGGGCGATCTCGCGGATAGCGCTGCGGCCATCGAACAGATTGCCGCCGGCATGGGCCGAGACCCCGCGCGCCGTCAGCCGGAAGCGGCCCCAGCCCTTGCGGGCGGTGATGAGGGTTCCGGGTGCCTCGAAGGATGGCTCCGGCACCAGCACATAGGCGGCGCTGGCAGCCAGTTCTTCGATCTTCGCCCGCGATGTGATCGAGCCGATTTCCTCGTCGCCATTGAGATAGACCGTGATCGGGCGTGGCGGCACGATGCCGGCGGCGGCGATGCGGCGCAGCGCCTCGGTGGCGAGGAAAGAGCCGGCCTTCATGTCGAAGATGCCGGGGCCATAGATGCGGTCGTCCTCGCGGCGCACCGGGCGCGCCGCCAGCGTGCCGGCATCCCAGACCGTATCGATATGGCCCATCAGCAGCGCCGGCGCGCCGCTGGTCCCGGCTGGTGCATAACGCAGGACGAGCTGGCCGCCACAACCATCCTTGCCGGCGATGCGCTCGACGGAGATCGGAAGGCCGGCGAAGCTTTCAACGACATGGTCGAGCAACAGATCGATCAGGTCAGGCCGGTCGGACGGGGTCTCGAACTCGACCCAGCGGATGATGCCGGCGGCAAGCGCCTCGGCGTCGAAACTGTCCGGGCTGAGCAAATCGGTCTCGAAAGGTGTTGGCATGGTTCTGTCGCGTCCTGAAAATATAGAAAGGGAAAGACAGCCGGCGTCAGGCTTCCGCGCCGGCTTCGAAGGCATAGATATCGCGTGCGGCACGGCGGGAGATCATGCCGTCATCGAGATCGCGGGCGACAGCCTCGCGGTCGCGCAGTTGCGGCGCGCCCCAGCCGCCACCGCCGGGCAGGCGTATCTCGACGATGTCGTCCTTGCGCAACGCAAAGGTGCTGGTCGCGCCCAGCTCGATGGTCTCGCCGTCACGCACTACTTCGAGATGCGCCAGCATGCCGTCACGTGCCCCTTCCCGCCCCCGGGGCGGCAGCCTGAATCGGTCGGAATAGAGGCTCAGCGTCACGTCGTCGGCAAGGATGCGGTAGCGGCGGAAAATACCCATGCCGCCATTGAACGTCCCTTCGCCCCACGAATCCTGAATCAACCCGAACGCCTCGATGCGGACATGGGGGTTCAACTGCTCGATCGATTCTGTCGGCGTCAGCCGGCAGGAGGAAAGGACATGGTCGGTAGCGTGGATGGCGTCATAATCCTTCGCGCCGCCCCAGCCGCCGCCGAGAATATCGAGATGGATCGCGACCTTTCCCTCGGGCGGGGCATAGGCAAGGAAGAAGCCGGTGGTCGAGTTCGCACCCTGCCCCGGCACGCGGTCTGGAATGATCTTGCCGAGCGCGTCATGCACGGCGTCGAGCGCACGGCACGATGCGGTGGCGCGTGCGCGCACCGGCGCGCCCTTGCGTGGATTAAGCACGGTTCCCTCGGGAATAACGATCTTCAGCGGCCTGTTGCAGCCGTCATTGGCGGGCATGCCGGTGTCGTTGAGGATACTGCGCAGCGCCGTCACCGCGCCGGCGATTGAACTGGCCAGCGGCGAGTTGAACATCGAGCGCACCTGCGGATCGGTGCCGGTGAAATCCATCTCGGCCTCGTCGCCGCGAATGGTGACGGTGGCGAAGACACGCACAGGTTCGGAGTCCTCCGACAGGCCGTCGCCGTCGAGGAAAGCTTCCCCCGTCCATGTGCCGTCGGGTATCTCGGCAATGGCGGCGCGCATGCGTCGCTCGGAATAGTCGAGCGCCCCGGCCATGGCCGCGCGGACCGTCGCCGCGCCATAGCGCCGGGCAAGATCGAGAACGCGGGTTGTGCCGGTCTGGTTGGCGGCGAACTGGGCATCGACGTCGCCCATGCCGATGACAGGCGTCCGGACATTGGCGAAGATCAGCCGCTCGGCCATGCCGCCATTCCAGTCAC
>JBEBWH010000252.1:0-5146 GCA_040392305.1 Bradyrhizobium sp.
GCGGCATTTCATACCGCGCCGCATCCGGGACACAGCGCACCTTTTGACGCGTTTCTTCACGCGAACCGGTTTGCGCCCTGGGTCAAGCCCCGAGAAAATATTTGGGGCGTGCTTCACTCGAAAACGCGCTACCGCCGCGCCTCCGGCACGTAGAACGGCGTGCCCTCCAGCTCCGGCTCATCGAAGGCTTCGAGCCGGCCGCGCAGCACGTCGATATCCTCCACGAACAGCGACGCGGCGATCGCGCCGGCGACGCGCTCGGCCGCGATATTGACGCCGGGGATATCGCTGGCAATTGCGGTATGGCTCAGCATCGCGCCATGATTGACGAGGTGAATATGCGACAGCAGCGGCTGCCGCCCCGGCTCGCGCTCCGTCAGCTCGAAGCCGTGGCCGAGATACGGATGGCGCGCGAGATCGGCGCGGCGCAGCGCGGGCGGCGGCGCATAGCGGTCGCCCCAGGTCGCGATGTCGTCGGCGAAATCCGCCAGTTCGGGAATGGCGCGGGCATCGACGGTGAAGCCGGTGCCGACGATGACAAAATCGTGCCGCCGCGGTTCGGGATCGCCTTCTATGCGCACGGCGACGCTCGCGCCATCGCGCGCCACCATCTCCACCGGAGCACCGAGATGGATGTGAAAGCCCGCCTGCGCCAGCGTGCGATGCACGGTCTCGTGCGGCACCGGCGACTGCACGTCGTTGAGATAGACCATGATGCGCCAGCGCTCGGCCTCGGGAAGCTGCTCCCAGCCCACCATGAAGCCGGGATAGGCCGAGCCGCGCCCCTTGTTGACCTGAGGCAGCACCGCGCGGCGCACATACATGTCGACGCGCGCCGCGCCGCGTTCGAGCGCCGTCGCCGCATTGTCCCAGGCCGAGGCGCCGCCGCCGACGATGGCGATGGATTTGCCGCGCAGCCGCTTGAAGTCGATATCGTCATTGGTATGCGCGGCGAACTCCGGCACGAGCGCCCGATCGACGAAGCCGGGCCAGGCGTCGCCGCCCGCGCCGCGCCGGCCCGTCGCCAGCACGATGCGGCGGGCGAACAGTTCGCGCGCGCCATCGTCGTCGCGCAGCACCGCGCGCAGCAGAGCGCCCGCGGGCTCGATGCGCATAAGCGCGGTGCGATGCGTCACCGGCAGCGCCAGCACGCGCTGCAGCCATGACAGATATTCGACCCACAATTCGTTGGGGATTTTATACAGCGCCTCCCACGAGGCCGTGCCGAGCCGCGCCTCGTGCCAGGCGCGATAGGTCAGCGACGGGATACCGAGCGCCGGGCCGGGCAGCGTCTTGGGCGAGCGCAGCGTGCCCATCCGCGCGTAAGTAAGCCACGGCCCCTCGCGCCCGCGCCCGGCCTGATCGATCACGGAAATGTTGCGGACGCCCTTGAACATCAGGCTCGCCGCGGCGGCGATGCCGTTCATGCCCGCGCCGACGACCAGCACATCGCGAACCGGCGAGCCGTCCGGACCATGCACGGCGGCGGGCCAGTTGTCGGCGGGCAACGCCAGGCATTCAAGATCGCGCGCAACCGCAGCGTCGTGCAGTTGCGCAGAGGAAGTATCCATCGCGCCGATCTATCACCGCCCTCCAGCGGCCGCAATCAAAGACCCGGTCCCGCTCGACACAAGCCGGCAAAGAGAGAATGATATGCCATGCGGAAAACACGCCGTGGCATAAAGCACTTTTTTGAGGCTGTTATCTTGCGCTTGCTAGTAAAAAAATCCACAGTTTGCCTGCAATGCAATCAGGCTGCGTACCGTGCCGGTCCGCTGAGCGGCGGCGTGCGCGCAGCTTGCGGCGGTCTCTCTTCGTCACCGACCTTCAAGGATAAATTCCCATCATGGCGCTGAAACACATTCTCGGTCTCGACCACGTCGTCGTTGCGGTCCGCAATCTCGATGCCGCCGCGGCAGCATGGAAAGCGCTCGGCTTCACGGTGTCGCCGCGCGGCACCCATTCGGCGCATCTCGGGTCCGGCAACTACACCGTCATGTTCGGCGACGATTACATCGAACTGCTCGGCATCCTCAACGAGACCGAACACAACCAGCCGACGGTCGCTTTCCTCAAGGAGCGCGAGGGCATCGAGCGCACCGCCTTCACCACCGACGACGCCGCGGCCGGGGTCGCCGAGCTGAAGGCGCGCGGCCTCGCCGGCGGCGGGCCGATCTCGTTCAGCCGCCCGGTCGACCTGCCGAACGGCGGCAAGGGAGAGGCCGCGTTCAACATTTTCACCTGGCCGCTCGACGAGGCGCCCGCGGGCCTGCGCATCTTCGCCTGTCAGCACCTCACCCGCGACACGGTGTGGATCCCCGAGTTGCAGCAGCACGCCAACGGCGCGCAGCGGCTGGTTCGCGTCGAGGTCGTGGCTGCGGCGCCGAAGGATGCCGCCGCGCAGCTCGCGCGGCTGATCGACCAGCCGGTCGAGGCCGCGGGCAACGGCTTCCGCGTCGCCTCCGGCGGCCACCGCGCGGTGTTCGAGTTCTATGACGCCTCCGCGTTCGCGCAACGCTATCCCGACGCCGTGCGCAACGGCGCGGCGAAGGACGGCGCGGCCGCCATCGTCATCGCCTCCGACGACCTCGCCAAGGTGCGCGCGCTGCCCGGCGCAGTCGCGCATGGCGACGCTGTCAGCCTGCCGGCGGCCAGCGCGACCGGCGTCATTCTCAGTTTCGTCAAGCAGTAATCCATACGCGCCGCTGGACGGCGCACCAAGAGGACCGTGATGAGTTTCAACCGCATCGAGATGACCCGCCGCGCCGCGCTGCTGACCTCGGCCGCAATCGCCGCCAATGTCGCAGCGCCCTGGCGCGCCTTCGCGCAGGAAACGCCGCGCAAGGGCGGCGTGTTCACCGTGCATTACGGCGCCGAGCAGCGCCAGTTGAACCCGAGCCTGCAAGCCTCGACCGGCGTCTACATCATCGGCGGCAAGATCCAGGAGCCGCTGGTCGATCTCGACGCGGCCGGCCAGCCGGTCGGCGTGCTCGCCGAGAGCTGGGAGTCCTCGAAAGACGGCAAGAACATCACCTTCCGCCTGCGCAAGGGCGTGACCTGGCACGACGGCAAGCCGTTCACCTCCGCCGACGTGGCGTTCACCGCCATGAACATGTGGAAGAAGATTCTCAACTATGGCTCGACGCTGCAACTGTTCCTCACCGCGGTCGATACGCCGGATGCAAACACTGCCGTGTTCCGCTACGAGCGGCCGATGCCGCTCAACCTGTTGCTGCGCGCGCTGCCCGACCTCGGCTACGTCTCGGCCAGGCACATCTACGAGACCGGCGACATCCGCGCCAACCCGGCCAATCTCGCGCCGGTCGGCACCGGGCCGTTCAAGTTCGTGCAATACGAGCGCGGCCAGCACATCGTCGCCGACCGCAACCCGAACTACTGGCGCAATGGCCAGCCCTATCTCGACCGCATCGTCTGGCGCGTCGTCACCGACCGCTCGGCGGCGGCAGCGCAGGTCGAGGCCGGGCAGATCCTCTACAGCCCGTTCTCCGGGCTGACGATCTCGGACTCCGCGCGGCTCGCCAAGGACAAGCGCTTCATCGTCTCGACCAAGGGCAACGAGGGCAACGCCCGCACCAACACGATCGAGTTCAATTTCCGCCGCAAGGAACTCGCCGACATTCGCGTCCGGCGCGCCATCGCGCATGCGCTCGACATTCCGTTCTTCATCGAGAACTTCCTCGGCGACTTCGCCAAGGTCGGCACCGGGCCGATCCCCTCGGTTTCGACCGACTTCTATCCGGCCGACAACGGCCCGCAATACGCCTACGACAAGGCGCTCGCGGCGAAGCTGCTCGACGAGGCCGGCTTCAAGGCCGGCGCCGGCGGCACGCGCTTCTCGCTGCGGCTTCTGCCCGCGCCGTGGGGCGAGGACATCTCGCTGTTCGCCACCTTCATCCAGCAGTCGCTGTCGGATGTCGGCATCCGCGTCGAGATCGTGCGCAACGACGGCGGCGGCTTCCTCAAGCAGGTCTATGACGACCACGCCTTCGACCTCGCCTCGGGCTGGCACCAGTATCGCAACGATCCCGCCGTCTCGACCACGGTGTGGTATCGCTCCGGCCAGCCCAAGGGCGCGCCGTGGACCAACCAGTGGGGCTGGACCGACCCGGTGATCGACAAGATCATCGACGATGCCGCGACCGAACTCGATCCCGGAAAGCGCAAGGCGCTGTACGGCGAGTTCGTGCGCCGCGCCAATTCAGAACTGCCAATCTGGACGCCGATCGAGCAACTGTTCCTGTCGGTGATCAACGCCAAAGTCCGCAACCACTCCAACACGCCGCGCTGGGGCTCCTCGACCTGGCACGACCTGTGGATCGCGGAGTAGCTTCGCGGCGTTCTATCCCTCCCCGTCACCCGCGGGCTTGACCCGCGGGCCGACCCCCCACCCCTCCTCCCCGCAAGCGGGGGAGGGACAAAGGGAGGGGGATGGATCGCCGGGCCTTCGCCGCGCCGAAGGGGCTTCGGCCCCGCAGGCGGAACGAAAGGGCGTTCACGCCCGTCTTCGACGGGCTATGCCCGGCGATGACGGCAAGACAAGGAACCTTGCGGGAGAGTGAAATGTCGATTCGACCTGACAGCATCTCGCGCTAACCGCTGACCGCCATGCGCAGTCTCAGCCTCGCCGGGCGACGGCTCGCCGCATCGGCCCCCACCGTCCTCCTGATCCTGATCGGGATTTTTCTGCTGCTGCAATTCGCGCCCGGCGACACCGTGGACGCGATGATGGCGCAGATGGGCGGCGGCGACGCGGCGACCGCGCGCGAGTTGCGAAAATTCTACGGTCTCGATCTTTCGGTGCCGGCGCAGCTCGGCAACTACCTGTGGCGGCTGGTGCGTTTCGATCTCGGCTTCTCGGCGATCTACGGCAAGCCGGTCGTCACCGTGATCGCCGAACGGCTGCCGGCGACGCTCTTGCTGATGGTGTCGGCGCTGTCGTTCGCCTTCTTCTTCGGCCTCGTGCTCGGCGTCATCGCCGCGCGCGGCGTCAACAAATGGCCGGACACCATCATCTCCACGCTCGGCCTGATCTTCTATGCCACGCCCTCGTTCTGGTTCGGGCTGATGGCCATCGTGGTGTTCTCGATCTACCTGCAATGGTTTCCGCCCGGCGGCCTTGAGGACA
>JBEBWH010000253.1:0-5136 GCA_040392305.1 Bradyrhizobium sp.
TCGGCCTTCGCGGGAGTCTTCACGGAGCTTTTTGTCATTACACTTCTGTTCTTGGAGGACTTGGCCGAGGCCGCCGTCACTCGCCCCGTCTTGCGAGGGGCATGAGGCTTGGCCTTGGCAGCGGGTTTGCCGCCGGTTTTGGCAGAACCTTTCGTCGACTTTTTTGTTGCGCTGCGGGAAGCTGCAGCGGTCTTGGTCTTGGCGGCTTTCTTGCGATCCTTAGGATCCTGCTTGCGCGATCTGTCTGACACGGGCCTGTACGCGGAACTGCCACGCCTCTGTTCAATGATCTTTTTTGAAAGGAACCTCCGAAGCCAACCCAAGGCACCGCAAGGTTCTGCCTAGTTGAGTGTGTTGATAATATCACATTTTCCGCAAAAATCAATGGCTTATGCCTATCCGTACAGCCGCGCCCGACGCTCGGCCCGCCGGAATAATGTGACTAGGCGTCACGCGGGAAACACCGGCCGCACGCATGCCGTTGGCCGAAAGCCTCGCCAATTCAATCTGATAGCAGGCATCATGAAACGATCATGCGCGGCCTGTAGCGGTCAGGCAGCGGCGCTGTCCGTCGAAATGATAACCTTAAAAACTTTGTGCGGCGCAAAAATGTCGCCGCCGCGAATCAGTCGCCGGCGCCCGGCTTCGGCGAGAAATATTTGTCCAGCTTGCCTTCCTCACCATCGAAATCCTTGGCGTCTTCGGGCGGCTCTTTCTTCTGGGTGATATTCGGCCAGGTCTTGGCGTATTCGGCGTTGAGTTCCAGCCACTTTTCGAGGCTCGGCTCGGTGTCGGGCTTGATCGCCTCCGCAGGACATTCGGGTTCGCACACGCCGCAATCGATGCATTCGTCGGGATGGATGACCAGCATGTTTTCACCCTCGTAGAAACAGTCTACGGGGCACACCTCGACGCAATCGGTGTATTTGCACTTGATGCAATTGTCTGTGACGACGTAGGTCATCCAAGGCTCCGGAACAGCTCAAATCGCGCGCATTCGACAGCGGTCCCGATCCGCGGTCCGGTCCCGCCCAAGACAGCATGCATGGTCTTGAAAGAACACGCCCTTCGCGACAAACCGGGATGCCCGTCCTGCCGCAGTCTCTGCCGTCCCGCTGGTAGCGCAGGACACCGGCGACCGCAAGCGCGGCGCGGCTCGGGTGATCAGATAATCAGTCTGAGCGGTCCTGCAATTCCGCATAGAGCCGGCGTGCCGATGCCGCGTCGCCGCGCCGCTCGGCAAACCCCGTCACCTTGAGCAGGCGGACGCCGCCATCGAGCGTCACCGTCAGCATATCGCCGGCTTTCACCGCGTGTCCGGGGGCGGTCTGCCGCGAACCATTGAGGCGGATCCGGCCGGCGGCCACCAGAGCCGCGGCGTCAGGCCGGGTTCTGACGACGCGGGCATGCCACAGCCAGCGATCGATGCGCTGGCGTTCAATCGGCCTGGCTTCCTCCGGTGGCGGCATGGGCCTCCCGTGCGGTGGATCGGCTAATCTATGCGGCGGGGCGATGGCGGCCCGTGGGTCTGCCGGGCTCCGGCGTCAGTTGTCCTTGTTGCCCGCGACGAGCTGATCTTTCAGCGCCGCAAGTTTGGCGAATGGCGAATTGGGATCGATCGGTCGATCGCGCTGCTCCCGTTCGCGTCCCCCGCCAAAGCTTTTGCCATGCTCGCGTGCGCCCTTGAAGCCGGATTTGTCCGGCCCCTTGCCTTTACCGCGGAAGCGTTCGCGCGGCGGCCGGCCGGCATCCTGTCCCTGGGCGGACACTGCCGCCTCGTCGCGACGCGGTTTGCGTGGCCCGCCGTGGCGATGGCGGCGCGCGTCGCGATTGTCGCCAGATGCATCCTTGTCATCGGCCGGCTTGCCGTGGCGACCGCCGCGATGCTGGCCGTGGCGCGGGCGGGGGTGATCGAAGCGGCCGGCGGGCCGCCATACCTCCACCATCGCCGGTGCAGCCTCGGCCGTTTCGGCCGGCGCGGCTTCGCCGCTCACCGCGCCGTCAGGATCGGTGACAGCGGCATGCGCGGCGGGGAGAGTTTCCGGGGACGAGGCGTTGCTGTCGGCCTCGGCAAGAGCGGCTGACGCCGGCTCGTCGGTCGAGGGATCGGCGCCGACTGCATCGACCGACGCGGCGGTGTCGTCGCCGGCGTCCATGGCAGCGGCCGAAGCGGGCGCCGGCTCGGAGACCGCGGGCGCCGGTTCCTGCTCGACGGCTTCCGGTGCGGCGTCATCGGTCGAAGCGATGTCAGCCGGCGGGCTGTCCGGGGTCTCGGCGGCGGAAGCATTCGCTTCCTCTGTCGTCTCGGTTTCGACAGCGGCGGCATCGTCGGACGCTGCCAACGTTGCCGTTTCGTTGCTCTCAGGTTGCGCCGCAGCGGGTTCGATCGCCGGCGCGGGCGGCAGCGGTGGCCGTAGCTCCATGCGATAGCCGAGCGCCTTGAGGATCGAGGCAAAGCTTTCGCCCGCCGATCCGGCGAGCGAGGTCATCGCCTGGGTGACGACGAATCCGCGGCCATCGAATGCGCTTGCCGGCTTTTCGCCTGCCGAGCCTTCGCGCCAGGCCAGCGCCGGGCGGATCAGATCGGCGAGGCGCTCGAGGATATCGACACGCACGGCGCGGTCGCCCGCCAGCCGATAGCCAAGCACGCGATAGGCGTCGCGGTTGAGCGCGGGATCGGCCGGAAACGAGGTGCGTCCGCTGGCGGCGAGGTGCTGCACGCCGGCCAGGGCCGACAGGTCCGCATCGTCGTGCTTCAGCGCCCAGAGCAGCGACGCAAGCGCGCGCGCCGCCGGCTTCAGCAGCGTCGGGATGTAGATGTGATAGGCGCCGAAGCGGACACCGTATTTGCGCAGGCTCGCGCGCGAGGCCTGATCGAGATCCTTCAGTTCGGCGGCGATCTTCGGCCGCTCCAGCACGCCGAGCCCTTCAACCAGCTGGAATGCGATGCCGCGCGCGATGCCGGTGATGTCCTCGGCCCTGGTGATTTCGAACAGCGGCGGCAGCAGCTTTTCGATATGCGTTTTGAGCCAGAGATCGAGACGGGCCTGCACCGCATCGCGCGGGGCGCCGGAGAGCCTTTCGTCGGCGACGATGCGCACGCGCGGAAGCAGCACGTCGTCGGCCGCCATCAGCTTGCCGACCGCATCGCCGGTCCAGCGCAGCGTGCCGTCCGAGGCCAGAACGAACTGATCGTCCGGCGCATTCGACAGTTTTTCGGCGCGCGCATCGATTTCGCCGGCCAGCGCCTTTTGCGCCGCCGCTTGCAACGCCTTGGCGTCGGAGCCCGCTTCAGCCGTTTCCGGCGCAAACATGAAGCCTTCGAGGCGGCCGATGGTGTGGCCCTCGACGATGACTTCGCCGGTCTTTCCAATCTCGGTATTCAGCATGGAGTTCTCTCGCAGTCGGCGCATCAATACACTGGTCCGGCGATCAACGAAACGCTCTGTTAGCCTTTCGTGCAGTGCATCGGACAATTTGTCCTCGATGGCGCGTGCGATGCCTTGCCAGTGCGCCGGATCGGACAGCCAGTCCGGACGGTTGGCTGCGAAGGTCCAGGTGCGGATTTGTGCGATTCTTGCCGACAAAGTGTCGATTCCGCCATCGGTGCGGTCGGCCTGCGCCACCTGAGCGGCGAACCAGTCGTCGGGGATGCGGCCCTTGCGCATCAGGAAGTCGTACAGCGTCGTCACCAGTTCGGCGTGGGCGGCCGGCGAAATTTTGCGGTAGTCAGGAACCTGACAGGTGTCCCATAACCGCTCCACGGCGGACGCGCCCTGGGCGAGCGCACGGATGTCGGCGTCGCGCGCGGCATGGGTGAGGACACGGATATCGTCGGCGGGCGGCGCGCTGGTCAAGCCTTCCCGCGCGGGCGGCTGCGCGAGCGAAACCTGCAATGCGCCAAGCGAGGCGAAATCCAGCGCCGAATTGCGCCATTGCAGGATTTTGACGCTGTCGAAGGCATGGTTCTGCAACGCATTGACAAGCTCGGGCTCGAACGGGGCGCAGCGGCCGGTGGTGCCGAATGTGCCGTCGCGGGTGGCGCGCCCGGCGCGCCCGGCGATCTGGGCGAATTCGGCGGGCGTCAGCCGGCGAAACTGATAGCCGTCGTATTTCCGGTCGGACGCGAAGGCGACGTGATCGACATCGAGATTGAGCCCCATGCCGATGGCGTCGGTGGCGACGAGATAGTCGACGTCGCCGTTCTGAAACATCTCGACCTGCGCATTGCGCGTGCGCGGCGAGAGCGAGCCGAGCACCACTGCCGCGCCGCCATGCTGGCGCTTGATCAGTTCGGCGATGGCGTAGACCTCGTCGGCCGAGAACGCGACGATCGCGGTGCGTCGCGGTTGCCGCGTGATCTTGCGGTCGCCTGCGAAGGCCAGCTGCGACAGGCGGGGCCGCGTTACGATGCTGGCGCCGGGCAGCAGCTTCTCGATCAGCGGGCGCATCGTGGCCGCGCCGAGCAATAGCGTTTCGTCGCGGCCGCGCCGGTTGAGAATGCGGTCGGTGAAGACATGGCCGCGTTCGAGATCGGCGGCGAGCTGGATCTCATCGACGGCGAGAAAGGAGACGTCGAGATCGCGCGGCATTGCCTCGACGGTGGAAACCCAGAAGCGCGGGCGCGGCGGCTTGATCTTCTCCTCGCCGGTGATCAGCGCGACGGAATCTTCGCCCGCACGCGCGGCGATCTTGTTGTAGACCTCGCGCGCGAGCAGACGCAGCGGCAGGCCGATGGCGCCGGTTGAGTGCGCCAGCATGCGCTCGATCGCCAGATGCGTTTTGCCGGTGTTGGTGGGGCCGAGCACGGCCGTGACGTCCGCGCCAGGGGCGCGACCGGCGGAAAACGGCGAAGCTGAGAAGGAGGAAGCTGTCAATACGATGGGTCCGAGGCCGGTCGAAGTTTCAGAAGGCGTCTGGATCGCTTGGGCCAGACCGTGCGGCGGCCGAATCGCGGCGGGCTGGGTCCGAACGATCGGTGGCAGGTGCGGCGCGGCCAGCCTTGCTCCACGGCCATATGTCGAGCTGTATCATATTGCGACGCACTTTCAGCGTGTCGGTAAGCTTCGGAACGAGTCCGGAACGAATCGCGGCCGAATCGCTGACTCAGAGGGTGTTCTCATTCGTTCACCACTA
>JBEBWH010000254.1:0-5110 GCA_040392305.1 Bradyrhizobium sp.
TCCTCCAGCGAGGTGCGCTCCTGCATCAGCTTCTGTGCCTTCTGGGGATCGTTCCAGAGATCGGGATCTTCGGCGAGCTTGTTCAGCTCCGCGAGGCGGGCGGTCGAGGCATCGACGTCAAAGATGCCTCCTCAGCAGCCCCACTGACTGCTTGATCTCGTCGACAAGGCGCTCAATTTCAGGACGCATATCAATTCCGTTGTGCGGCAGCGCCGCAATCATTTCGATCTGAGGGGGATGTAGCGGGCGGCGGCTGCAAACGCAATCGCGTTAATACAGGCCGCCGGTGCCGGAGTGCATGATCGCGCGGTCGGCGTCGGGCGTAATGCCGCGGCCATCCGCATCGGCTACACCGATGATGGAATAATTGTCGGGCGGCGCGGTGCCTGGCTTGAAGGCTTCGAGGATAGTGCTGCCCGACGATCCCGGACCGGCGCGCATGCCGCTCTTGGCGTCGACGCGGATCAGCTTGATGCCGGGCGGAACGCGGAACGGAACGGCCGGCTTATCCGCCAGCGCCACTTTGAGAAAATCCTTGGCGATCGGCGCGGCGAGATGGCCGCCGGTCGCGGTGCGGCCCAGATTGCGCGGCTTGTCGTAGCCGATATAGACCCCGATCGCGATGTCCGGCGAGAAACCGACGAACCATGCATCCTTCTGGTCGTTGGTGGTGCCGGTCTTGCCCGCGACCGGCTTGCCGACTTCCCTCACCACCGTCGCAGTGCCGCGCTGGACCACGCCCTCCATCATCGAGGTGATCTGGTACGTCGTCATCGCGTCAAGAACCTGCTCGCGACGATCGACCAGCGTCGGCTCGGACTGGTTCTTCCAACCCTCCGGCGCGTCGCAGCCGCGACACTCGCGCTGGTCATGGCGATAGATCGTGTGGCCGTAGCGATCCTGGATACGGTCGATCAGCGTCGGCATCACCCGGCGGCCGCCATTGGCGAACATCGAATAGGCCGTGACCATCCGCATCACCGTCGTCTCGCCGGCGCCGAGCGCATAGGAGAGATAGTTCGGCAGGCTGTCATAGACGCCGAAGCGCTTGGCGTATTCACCGATCATCGGCATGCCGACGTCCTGGGCCAGACGCACCGTCACGGTATTGAGCGAGCGCTGCAACGCGTTGCGCAGCGTGGTCGGACCCTGATACTTGCCGCTGGAATAGTTCTCCGGCCGCCAGACGCCGACACCCGCGCCCTGATCGATCTCGATCGGCGCATCGATCACCACGGTCGAAGGCGTATAGCCGTTGTCGAGCGCGGTGGAATAGACGAACGGCTTGAACGACGAGCCGGGCTGACGATAGGCCTGCGTCGCGCGGTTGAACTGGCTCTGGTCGAACGAGAAGCCGCCGACCATCGCCAGCACGCGGCCCGTGGACGGGTCCATCGCCACCAGCGCGCCCGACACTTCAGGAATCTGGCGCAGACGGAAGTGACCTTCCTCGGCTTTGCCGTCCTTGCCGATCAGCGGGTCGGCATAGATCACGTCGCCGCGGTCGAGCACCTGCGCAACGGTGGTCGGCGCCTTGCCGCGCCTGGGTCCCGACGAGGCCTTGGCCCATTTCACGCCGTCGAGCTGGATGACACCGGTTTCCCGCTTCTTCGAGACGGCGCCGCCGAGTTCGCGGCCGGGCTGAAATCCGATCCGCGCCGACTTGTCGTCGACATCGAGCACCACCGCCATCCGCCACGGCGAGATATCGGACAGCGATTTGAGGTCGGCAAGCTTCACGCCCCAGTCGCCGGCGATATCGAGCTTCTGCAACGGGCCGCGCCAGCCCTGCGCCTCGTCATATTTCACCAGCCCCTGCACAAAAGCCTGCCGCGCCACCACCTGCAGCTTCGGATCGAGCGAGGTGCGCACCGAGAGGCCGCCCTCATACAGCTTCTTTTCACCGTAGCGGTCGAGCAGCTCGCGCCGCACTTCCTCTGCGAAGAACTCGCCGGCGAAGGTGTGGCCGCTGGAGCGGCTCGTCACCTGCAGCGGCTCCTTGCGCGCGGCGTCGGCCTCCGCCTGCTTGATCCAGCCGTTCTCGGCCAGCCGGTCGATGACATAGTTGCGGCGTTCCAGCGCGCGATCGCGATTGCGCACCGGATGCAACACCGCCGGAGCCTTCGGCAAAGCCGCGAGATAGGCAGCCTCCGAGATGGAAAGCTCGTTGACCGACTTGTCGAAATACACCAGCGAGGCCGCCGCCACGCCATAGGCGCCAAGGCCGAGATAGATCTCGTTGAGATAGAGCTCGAGAATCTTGTCCTTGGAATAGGCGCGCTCGATGCGCATCGCGAGCAGCGCCTCCTTGATCTTGCGCGTGAACGACACCTCATTGGTCAGCAGAAAGTTCTTGGCGACCTGCTGGGTGATCGTGGAGGCGCCCTGCGGGCGGCGATTGGAACCATAGTTCTGCGCGTACAACAGCGCGGCGCGCGCGAGGCCCTGGAAATCAAGGCCGCCATGCTCGTAGAAATTCTTGTCCTCGGCCGCGAGGAAGGCATTGATGACGCGCTTCGGCACCGCCTGGATCGGCAGATAGAGGCGGCGCTCGCGCGAATACTCCGCCAGCAGCGATCCGTCGCCCGCATGCATGCGGGTCATCACCGGTGGCTCGTAATTCTGAAGCTGGGAGTAGTCCGGCAGATCCTTCGAGAAATGCCAGATCAGGCCCGCCGCCGCCGCGACGCCAACCAGGAACACGATCGTTCCGGCCGCAAACAGGAAGCCCATAAACCGCAGCAGGAACCGCATTGTCGAGTTCGCCTCAATCGCCGCACCGTTCGGTAACGGTGCCATCCTGGAACGCCGGCCCTGCCCTACAGTGCGACGTCTGGGCTCGCACCCGGCCGGACAGTCGATGCCATCGACTCAAAGAGGGGGCGGCACCCCTCTATAAAGCCGTTGCTGTGGCTAAACTAGGGCTGCCGAAGGCCCCACCCGGCGGAAACCAATCCATCAATCCGCCTGCCCGACCGAAACCACCCGCTTGCCGAAAAACGCCTCCACCGCATCCGTCACCGCTCCGACGCTGCGCGAGCGCCAGTCGTCGGACACCAGCCGCTGCAGATCGCCCTTGTTGGAGACATATCCGAGTTCGACGAGCACCGACGGCACATCCGGCGCTTTCAGCACCTTGAAGCCGGCAGACTTGAGCGGCCGCTTGTGCATCCGCACGACGCCCTTCATCTCGTTCAGCAGCACCTTGGCGAAACGATGGGAAAAGGCCCGCGTCTCGCGCTGCGCCAGATCGATCAGGATATCGGCGACCTCCGTCGGCTCCTCCGTGAGGTCGACACCGGCGATGGCATCCGCCTTGTTTTCGGAATCGGCGAGGCGCTGCGCCTCGGCGTCGGAGGCGCGGTCCGACAGCGTGTAGATCGTCGCGCCGTGCGCATCGCCTTCGCGCCGGGGCAACGAATCGGCATGGACCGAGATGAACAACGCCGCGTTCTGACGCCGCCCAATCCGCACCCGCTCGCCCAGCGCCACGAACGTATCGTCGCTGCGGGTCATCACGACCCGGTATTTGCCGGCTTTCTCGAGCCGGTCGCGCAGCGCCAGCGAGAATTCCAGCACAATATCCTTCTCGGATTCGCCGCTGGCGGCCTGGGTACCGTTGTCGATCCCGCCATGGCCGGGATCGATCACCACCACCGGCCGGGTGTCGCCTGGGGCAGCATCGGGGATCGACGCCGTCGTGCCGGCCGCGGCCTCTTCCGTCTTCGCCGCAGCGCGCGAGCGCCCGGCATCGGCGGCGACGGCCTGAAGGAAGGCCGTGCGATCGACCGCGGCGAACTCCACCACCAGGCGCGCCGGCTGCCCGTTGGCAGCGTCAAGCACCTGAACTTTCTCGATGCGCGCCGGGCCGGCCAGATCGAACACGATGCGCGAGCCGCCCGCCATCACGAGACCGTAGCGAAACGCCTTGATCAGCCCGCGGCTCTCGCTGCCGGTGCCTTTGGCGAGCCGGAATGTCACCTGCGGAATGTCCAGCACGACGCGATAAGGATCGGCCAGCGCGAAAGCGGAGACCGAAATCTTGCGGTCGAGATCAAGAATGAAGCGGGTCTGCTTGGCGTCCCCCGCAACGCGGGCTTCCGACGCGACCGGAAATTCGGGCGAAACGGTGCGCTCGGCGGCCGGCGCGGAAACAGCCGAGACCGTCAGCGCCAGCGCGATGGCCAGCAGCCGCGAAATATGTCGGGCGGTGCGGTGCTTGAAACGGCCAGCCACGGAATCCCCTGCCTCCGGCTTGTTCTCCTACCGCAATAGGCCCGCACGGTTAACCGCCGTTTAACCTGACCGCTCGGTTTGGAGGGGACTGTGGCCATCCCACGACGCTCTCCGGAAGGATGATCGCCACTTGTTCGCGCCGGGTTTGCCCCGGGGTGTCGTTCCTCCCTTGCCAGCACCGCCCAATGCACGTATGTAACAAGAGCTGACGGTAAAACCTCCGGTTGTGTCGCGTTCAGCCTCCCGGTGCAGCGCTGGTCGTTCCGACTTGCTGACAAGGCCGATGATTGGCCAAGATACTCGGAACCCCGCGTGTTTGCCGCCCCTCCCAGAGCCTGCGCAGTGCGCGGCCGACGAGAGTGGCGGCTGAAAAGCCCGAGCAGGTATCCGGTCCCGGGCGTTGTGTTTCCTGGAGCGGGTTCAAGCGCCTCACCACCGGCCATCGTTGCCATAGGCCGCGATGCGACAGCCAGCGAGCGTTTCGACGTTGCGCGGGCGCCGCCAGTGCCAAATACGGCGGCAAATGCCGCTGACTGTTCTCGTGGACCGACGCATGATGCGCCTGTTGAATCTGCCCATCCCCGCCAATGCCGAGCTGCCGCGCCGCGCTGTTTTCGCGCGTCGCAATCGGCCGGCCGGGGTTTCGGCAAGGCATCCCGAAATGCGTTTCGGCCTTTCCATTATCCCCGAATCAGGTGGACCCTGCCCATTCCCGGCCGCGCGCGACGCGCGAGCCGCCCGGCGAGGCTTCCGCCAGCAAGAGTTCTCTCATGCCCAACAAGATGTTGATCGACGCCACCCACCCGGAAGAGACCAGGGTGGTTGTGGTTCGCGGCAATCGCGTCGAAGAGTTTGATTTCGAATCCGCCAACCG
>JBEBWH010000255.1:0-5068 GCA_040392305.1 Bradyrhizobium sp.
GCGCAGTGGCCGGACGAGGCGCTGCCGCCGCTCGATATCGATCCCTATACCGCGTTCGTGGCGCTGACCCACGACCCGAAGATCGACGATCCCGCATTGAAGCATGCGCTGGCGCGCGGCTGCTTCTATATCGGCGCGCTCGGTTCGCGCAAAACCCACGCCAAGCGGGTGGAGCGCTTCCGGGCCGCCGGCGTCAGCGAGGCGCAGATCGCCGCGATCCACGCCCCGATCGGGCTCAATATCGGCGCGGTGTCGCCGGCTGAGATCGCGGTCGCGATCATGGCGCAGATCACCGCGACGCTGCGGCTGCCGAAGGTCGAGGCGGAGGCGGCATGAAGTTCGGTCCCGCCGCGCCGCGCGACGCCATCGGCGGCGTGACGGTTCACTCCATCCGTCAGGGCGAGTTCGTACTCAAGAAAGGCACCACCATCGGCGAGGCCGAGGTGGAGGCGCTGACGCGCGCCGGCATCGCGGAAGTGGTGGTGGCGCGCCTCGAAGAGGGCGACGTCTCGGAGGAGACCGCCGCCGCGCGCATCGCGGCGGCGGTGGCGGGGCCGGGCGTCGATGTCGAACGCGCCTTCACCGGCCGCGCCAATCGGTTTGCCGCGCGCGCCGGCGTGCTGGTGGTGGACCGCGATGCGGTCGGCCGCATCAATCTCGTCGACGAGGCGATCACGCTCGCCACCCTGCCGGCGTTCAAGCCGGTGGTCGCGGGCGAGATGATCGGCACCGTCAAGCTGATCCCGTTCGGCATCGCCGGCGGGCTGTGCGACGCCGCCGCGGCGGTCGCCTCGGCCAGCGAGGTGATGCGGGTCGCGCCTTACGTCATCAAGCGGGTCGGCATCGTCTCGACGCTGCTGCCGGGCCTTGCGCCCAAGGTGATCGACAAGACCATCCGCGTCACGCAGGAGCGGCTCAAGCCCGCCGGCGCCGTGGTGATCGGCGAGGAGCGCGTGCCGCATGACGAGGACAAGCTCGCCCCCGCCATCCGCCGCATGCTCGATCGCGGCGCGGAGCTGGTGCTGGTGTTCGGGGCGTCGGCCATCGCCGACCGTCGCGATGTGATCCCGGCGGCGATCGAGGATATCGGCGGCCGCATCCGGCATTTCGGCATGCCGGTCGATCCCGGCAACCTTTTGCTGATCGGCGAAGCCGGCGGCGTGCCGGTGCTCGGCGCGCCGGGCTGCGCGCGCTCGCCGAAGGAGAACGGTTTCGACTGGGTGCTGACGCGGCTTCTCGCCGGGCTCGAGGTCAGCCGCGCCGACATCATCGCCATGGGGGTGGGGGGGCTGCTGATGGAGATCGTGACGCGGCCGCAGCCGCGCGCGCCGGACGCGACCGAGGCGGCGCACAAGGTCGCGGCGATCGTGCTCGCGGCCGGGCGCTCGACGCGGATGGGCGGACCGAACAAGCTGCTGGCGGAGCTGAGGGGCAAGCCGCTGGTGCGCATCGTCGCCGAACAGGCGCTGGCTTCGAAGGCGGCGGAGGTGATCGTCGTCACCGGCCATCAGCGCGCCGAGGTCGAGGCGGCGCTGGCCGGGCTCGACCTGCGCTTCACCCACAATCCCGCTTTCGCCGAAGGGCTCGCCGGATCGGTCAAGGCCGGCGTCGCGGCGGTCGGCGAGGCGATGAGCGGCGCGGTGGTCTGCCTCGGCGACATGCCGCTGATCGACAGCCATCTGATCGACCGCCTGATCGAGGCGTTCGCGCCCGAGCGCGGGCTGTTGATCGCCGCGCCCGTGAGCGACGGACGGCGCGGCAACCCGGTGCTGTGGTCGCGGCGTTTCTTCCCCGAGCTGATGAAGCTCGAAGGCGATATCGGCGCGCGCCATCTGATCGAGCAGCATGGCGAGGCGGTGGCCGACGTGGCGGTGGAGGGGCGCGGCGCGTTTCTCGACATCGACACGCCGGAGGCGCTGGCCGACGCGCGGGCGTGAGAGCCTCCTGTCGCATCAAGTGTCCCGGACGCGGCGCAGCGTGAAACGATGCGCCGCTGAGCCGGGACCGTTGCGGGCGCTGCGGTCCGGTACGATCCCGGATCGGCGAAGCGGCGCTGCGCGCCGCATCGCGTCCGGGATGCAGGCACCACGTCTTCAGAGAATGGCCGCGGCGCCATCATCCTTCATTCACCAAGTCGCAACGCTCGCCGGCCTAAAGTGCGCGCACTCACGGGGCTTGGGGGAGACATCGTGACACGACACCGAAACTGGCGCCGCGCCGTCGCCGCGGCGGGCGGCATGGCCCTGCTGCTGGCGCTCGGCGGAGACGGTGCGGAGGCGGCCGGCGCGCTCGCCGTCGGCAAATGCGGCTCCTACGGCCAGGCGATCGACTATGCGTCGGAAAGCGCGGCGATCTCGGCGGCGCGCGCCAAGTGCAAGGGTCAGTGCACCGTCATTCCGGTGAAGCGGGCCTGCGCGGCGCTGTCGGTCGATCTCGTCAATCCGTGCGGCGCGCATGGCTATGCGGTGGCCGGCCAGATCGCCGCCGCGCAGAACAAGGCGCTGCGCGAATGCTACAAATACGGCGGCAAGGAATGCGTGATCCGCGCCTTCGCCTGCGACGCGCGCGGCTAGCGCTTTCAAGCGAAGCATTCCCCATCGGACGCGCAAACGCGCGGAGCCGGACACAGGGCGGCCCAATCAGCGCCGGATCAGAAATCCGAGGCGGCCATAGACGCCCGTGCGGCGGTCGCTGTCGGTGATGACGCCGCCGGCGAGCATCCATTCGCCGAACCAGAAACGCAGCGAGGTGAGGTGCGCGCCGAGGCGATACTGCCGATAGACCGGATCGCCCGACAACTCGAACTCCGGCCCCGTCCAGAACCGGTGTCCGACGCGCCATCCGGAGGCGAGGCGCAGACTGTAGGATGGCCCGACCGTCGAGGCGCTGAGTGATGCCGCCAGCATCCAGCTGTCGCGCGGCTGCCACCACAGGTCGGCGCCGATGCGCGCGCCGGCTTGCAGGCCCCTGAGCCTGTTGCCAGGATCGCGCGGCAGCGTGACGTGATACTGCAAATCGGGACCGGCATAGACGGTGGCCTCGAAGCTGCCGCGGATGACGCGAAAGCCGGCCTGCGCCGCAACGGTGTCGTGCGCGCCGGTGATCGAGCGGCCGTCGGCGCGGTAGAGATAGAACCCGCCGGCATAGAGCAGTTTCATGGTGAAGCCGTCGTCGCGCAGCCCGCGCGGCGACCACAGCATGCCGCCATAGAGCGTGCCGCCATAGCGCCACAGATCGACGCCGGCGAAGTAAAGAAAACGTTCGGGCGTTGCGCCGCCGCGCAGATAATCCTCGCTGGAGAGACTGAGCGGCTGATCGGCTGCGGCCGGTGTCGCGTCGCAGACCATCACGGCTGCGGCGATGCACGCAACGCTCATCGACACATGACCACGCATGGAGCCCCCCGGGCCGACACAACGCTACATGTTCTCAATTTGAATTAAACGCGCATGTTGCGAGCAGGTCCAGCATGCGGCCATGAACGATCGGAGAACGCGCGTGTTTTTATTTTCGCAAGGAGAGCGAGCGCGAAATGCCTGTCGCTTCGCACGATAGCTTTGCGCATGTTGGCATCTTTGATGTGCGGTGTGGTGCGCGCATCGTTGCCCGTGTGTGCGAGCGTTTGCGAGTGAAGCATGCCCCGAATATATCCTCGGGGCTTGACCCGAGGGTGGAAACCGGTTCGCGTCAAAAAAGTGCGTTAAAAAATACAGAGCTTTGCTTCTGATTCCATCGGAAGCGGATGGGTCGGCTAGAGCGGCGGCGCGACGAGATTTTCGACCGCGACATGCTCGCGCGCTTCGAGCATCTCGGCGATGAAGCGACGATGGCAATGGGTGTGCTCGCGCTCGTAGCACAGGATGCAGACCGGCCCGCCCTCGCGCACCAGCGTGGCGAGTTCGTCCATGCCTTCCTTCGCCTGCGGCGTCTTCAGATGCTCGTCGTAGAGGCGCTTGAGTTCGGCGTGATGCCCGGCGCGCGCGGCGAGGCGGCCTTCCTTCGGCGTGCCGAGACTGCGCAGATGCAGATAGGCGATGCCGCGCGCGTCGAGCCCGGCGGCAAGCTGCGTCTTGGAGAAGCCGGGGCGGCGCGACGAGGCGACGGCGCGGACATCGACCAATAGCCTGACGCCGGCGCGCTGCAACTCGTTGAGCACGGAATGCGCCGGGGTCTGCTCGTAGCCGATGGTGAAAAGCGTTTTGCTCACGGCCTCACTATGCGTCGTCGTCACGCGCGGCGCAATCGCGCGCGGTGCGTGGCCGGATCGCATCCCGGATGCGACGCAAGCACGGCGTGGAGCGTTGCCGATGCGGGATCGCCTGAAGCCCTGACGCTGGAACGGTCGCGGCTCCGCGGCGCACCGTTGCACGATGCGCCGCGTCCGGGACACTTGTGCTTACGTCAGCCGTGCGATCAGCTCCAGGGCGCCCGCGGGCGCGCGCACCTTGCCCTCGTGGATGACATAGGCGAACACGTCGCGCGGCATCGTCTTCGCGGGCGTGTCGCCGACGCGCGGCAGGTCCTCGGGCTCGCCACCGCTCGCCCATGTCGCGAGCCGTTTCGCCCAGGCGTCGAGCGCCTTCGGCGGATAGCAGGTCGCGATCTCGTCGCTGCCTTTTTGCAGCCGGGCATAGACGAAATCGGCGGCGAGGTCGGCGATCGCCGGATAGGTGAAGTGCTCGGCATAGACCACCGGCGTCGCGAAGCGCCGCAGCAGCGCAATGAAAGCCGGCGTGCAAAAACTGTCGTGCCGCACCTCGACGACGTGGCGCAGCGCGCGGCCGTCGAGTTCGCGCGGCAGCAGTTCGAGGAACGCGCCGAAGTCGGCTTCGTCGAAGTTCTTGGTCGGTGCGAACTGCCACAGCACCGGCCCGAGGTGGTCGCCGAGTTCGAGCACGCCGGAATCGTAGAAGCGTTTCACCGAGTCGCCCGCTTCCGCCAGCACGCGGCGGTTGGTGGCGAAGCGCGGCCCTTTCAGCGAGAACACGAAGCCGTCCGGCACCTCGCGCGCCCATTTGCGGAAGCTGTCCGGCTTCTGCGAGCCGTAATAGGTGCCGTTGATCTCGAT
>JBEBWH010000256.1:0-5049 GCA_040392305.1 Bradyrhizobium sp.
ATCATGCAGGGCGCCGTCGCGGTGCGCGACGACGACACCGCCGAGACGCTGGCGACGCGCTTGCCCTCGGTCGAACATCGGATCTATCCCGATGCGCTCGCTCTGGTGGCGAGCGGTCGAACGCGGCTTGAGAACGGCGTCTGTCATACCGGCGCGACCGGCGGCGGCGACGCCACGCTGATCTCGCCCACAGTGGTCTGAGCACCGCGCAACGCCGCGGATTTCTAGTGTTTTCGAGCGAAGTGGATACCGGTTCGCGTTAAGAAAGCGCTTCAAAACACTATCTGGAGCTCCGCTTCTGATTCTATCGAGAGGCGGAAAATCCCTAGTCGGACGCCGCCGCCTGCTGCACGATGACCTCGTCTTCCTCGTCTATCCGGCGCTTGCGCCACAGCGCGCCGGCGATCAGCACCACGACGATCCCGAGCACGGACATCAGCGTCTCGCCGACATCGGTCGCCAGATCAGTCTGCCCGTTGATGCCGAGCAGCATCGACGAAAACTCAAGATTGAAGTTGAGTTGCCCGTCGAGCGCCTGATGCAGCAGCGGCGCAACGGCGATATCCGTCGCAATGACATGGCCCGCGATCCAGCCCAGCAATGCGGCGCCCGCCCACACCAGAATGGGCAGGCGGTCGAGCACGGCGATAATCAGCGTCGCGCCCGCGATGATCAGCGGAATGCTGACGAGCAGCCCGAACACCAGAAGCGTGATGCTGCCATCGGCGGCGGCCGCGATGGCGATCACATTGTCGAGGCTCATGACGATATCGGCGACGACGATCAGCCTCACCGCCTGCAGCAGGCTGCTGGCGGCATCGACCTCGTCGGCGCTCTCGTTATCGGGGACGATCAGCTTGGCGGCGATGATCAGCAGCGCCAGCCCCCCGATCAGTTTCAGATAGGGGATCGTCATCAGCGTGACGATGACCGTCGCGAACAGGATGCGCATCGTCACGGCGGCGCCGGCGCCCAGGATCATGCCCCACTTGCGCTGCTTCTGCGGCAGGCTGCGGCAGGCGAGCGCAATGACGAGCGCATTGTCGCCGGAGAGAAGAATATCGATCCAGATGATCTTGAGGACGGCCAGCCAGTATTCCGGGCGGGCCGCCTCCTGTTCGAATGCCACGAGCGCCGACGAAATTGCCGCCGGATCCAGTAGCGACGTCAGCTCCTGCACGATCCGCCCCCTTGATGGTCGCTGGCGCTATCCAGTCTCCGTCAAGCGGCCAGCCACCGGGCGGATACTGAACTTAGCCGACGATTTCGTTCCCCGAGAAGAACTGCGCGATCTCGATGGCAGCCGTCTCGGGCGCGTCCGAACCGTGGACCGAGTTCTCGCCGATCGACTTGGCGTGAAGCTTGCGGATGGTGCCTTCCGCCGCCTTGGACGGATCGGTGGCGCCCATCACGTCGCGATACTTCGCGATTGCGTTCTCGCCTTCCAGAACCTGCACGACCACGGGCTGCGAGATCATGAAATCGACCAGTTCGCCGAAGAAGGGGCGTTCCTTGTGGACCGCGTAGAAGGTTTCCGCCTGCCCGCGCGTCATGTGAATGCGCTTCTGGGCGACGATCCGCAGGCCGGCCTTTTCGATCAGCGCATTGATGGCGCCGGTGAGGTTACGCTCGGTGGCGTCGGGCTTGATGATCGAAAAGGTGCGTTGAATCGCCATGAAAATCCATCCTTGAAGAAGTCATTGTGGGGAGATTGCCGCGCTTATAACGGTGCTTCCCGGCCACGGCAAGCGCGCCGCGCCGCCTGCAACGGCCGGCCGGGCGACGATCGGGAGCGACAAAGATGACAGGAATTTCATAAACATGAACGGTTTCTGACGGGCCTGTCCGGGGTGTGTTCACGTTGCCGGGATTAATCTTTCGGCATGAACCCTCGGCAATGGGAAGCAACTATCGGGTGACGGGGGCCATTCGAACGGCGTCGAAACGCCACCACCGGAAGGAGACGATCATGTTCCGTAAATTCGCATTTACCGTCGTTGCGGCTGCGGCCCTTGGCTTCGCCGCGCTTGCGCCGACCGCCGCCTCCGCCGGCGGGGGGCACGGTCATGGTCATCGCCATGGCCACCACGGCTGGCATGGCGGCGGCTGGCATCATGGCCACCACCACCATCATTGGCGCGGCCCGCGCTTCGCCTTCGGCGGCCCGACCTATTACGGCAACAGCGGCTGCTATGTGCGCCGCCTCGTGCCCACGCCGTGGGGCCCGCGCTGGCGCACGATCAACCGTTGCTTCTGATCCGCCAGCCGCCCAACATCCTGTTTGCGCCGAATGGCCGCGCCGGAAACGGTGCGGCCATTTCCGTTGCCGCGACGGCCTCACAGGCGAAATGAAAGAGGCCCCGGTCGAACCGGAGCCTCGATCGCCGTCCCTGTCCGACGCAAAGTCAGACTTGAAAGCCGCCCGTCAGCGGTGACGACGCTTGCGTCGGGGCCGATCCATCTCGATCAGGCTGATCATCTGCGGCAGCATGCCGATCATCTGCGATCCGCCCATGGCGCTCATGAAATCGCCGCCGCCGAACGAACCGCCGACAGCACCGCTCATCAGGCCGTCGAAACCGCCGCCATCGCGCTCCATCATCTGGCTCATCACCGGGCCGACAGTCTGCATCAGCCTGGCGAAGCGCCTCTTGCCCATTTTGGCTTTCATCATTTCCAGCATCGGCGCGAATGTCGTCATCATGTCGGTGTCGCCGCCACCGAACTGCGCTCTCGTGGGAGACGCCGCGACCACGCAGAAAAGCGCCACCGCGGCAACTCCCCCGATCATCTTCCGAGGGTCGATCATTGTCTCAACTCCCAAAATGCGCCGCACCGGGGAACCGGCGCGCATCAGCGCACGGTCCAGCGATAGCGAGGGCCGGCAGCGGAATATGTGAGACAGGTCACGCCCGAACGGCAAAATTCCGTAACAGATCGTAACGCCCGCAGCGGGCGATCGCGACGCCGGCGGCGGCGACCGTCGCGAAACGACCCTCCGCTGTAGGCGGATGCGTCAAAGAGTGATAGGGAGGATGTGGGGATAAAAATGGGCGCTGACGACAACCATGCATAATGGACTTTACTCCATCCACGTCGACATGCTCGACGGCCACGAAGGCCGTGGCAGCGGGGTGCTTGTATTCCACGACGGGCGCATCTTCGGCGGCGACGCCATGCTGTATTATGTCGGATCGTACTCGGTAAAAGATCTGACCGTGAAGGGCGAGGCCATCGTCAATCAGCACACCCGCGTTCCGGGCACCACTCCGTTGTTCGGCGGCGCGGAGACCTCGATCGGCTTTTCCGGACAGTTCGACGAACGAGGCGGCAAGGTCACGGGCTCGGCCTTCGTCGGCAAGACAGCGCAGCTCTTTTCCGCGACGCTGCGGAAGCTCGCCGATTAGGCATCCATTCGCAAGTTCACGCAGCCGCGCGCGAAATCGTGATCGCGCGTCCGCGCTTATCGCGAGAATTCAACAAAGCACCGCATTTCTGTTGCAGGCTCGTCAAGCTGATCGGTCTATTCTTCCCGCGTGCTTCAAGCCCGAGAAGGAGGACATGATGCCAGCCCATGCTGAAATCCTGCCCGCCGGTACCCGTCCGGACACCACGCGCGTCGCTTTCCCGACCTGTCCGGTCTGCGCGGACACGATGATCGCCGCTGAAGCCTCGGTGTTCCACGCCAACGATGAATTCGTCAGCCATCTGTGGGCGTGTCAGACATGCGGCTACGGCTTCGTCACGCGGCATGCGATGGCGCGCTCGGCAAACTGATGTTGAGAACAGACTAGTGTGTCCATCCCGCTAGTTTTTTTGTCCGCGAAATCACCTCTGGGTTGTCCATCGGGTTGCTAGCCGTCGTATCCCGGTTGATAGCGCGGGATTTGATAGGCGCGCTTTCAAAAGCAGAACTTGTCGAAGCAGCGGGTTGAAAGGCTTTACGAGTTCATCGTGAACGCAGAAATTCGTCCGCTTTCTGCCGCCCGGTCTCGGCACCGCTCTCTCCAATGCGCCGCAAGAACGTCAGTGGTGGGCGTAAGCTGGTCGAGAATTCTTTCCGGACAATAATCGACCATCGGCCCCTCGATCTCAGCCATGTCCTTGATACGGTATTGGTCCGAACCGGCTTTTGGATCGTGCTGCAGCAACAAGATGACAGCGTCGACGGTCCCCGTCTCCGCGTTCTCGACTGCGGCGTACCCGACGGCGGCAAAATTACCTTCGTTGATACCGCCCAGCTCGATATCGACGACCTTGCCGTATCGGCTACCAACCCATGCTTCCATCGCCTCGGTCAGCGAACCTTCAATCCTGATATCTTCGTAGCTCATGTTGTCCTCCCATTGCTGGGATCATGATTGCCACCAAACGAGCAAGCTACCACACTACGATAAGCGCCTCAGCGATCCACCTCGAAATTGCGGAAACTGCGCGCTAAATTCGTGCAACATTTAGGACAATTGTTCTCGTTCCGCGTGACAGTCTGTTGGTTATAACGTCGCTCAGACTGAACGAGGCGGCGGCCAGGACAAAGCCATCACCGAGACAGGATTGAGGCCTGGATCGGCACTCTCGAAGGCGACCTTTGGGCCGAACCGCCACAGCGCGGAGCCATCAGCGTCAGTGATACGGCGGCTTGAAGAAAGCCAACATTCCTAGAATGCCGCCGACAATACCTATTAGACCGGCTAGCATCGCGACACGACTTTGCCAGTAATCCCAGCGTGCCTTTTGTTCGGCCCGAATGTCATTCCGGACGACCTTCACACCTTCGCGGGTTAAAAGTCGGAAGCCGAACATTTTCGACTCGAACCATAGATTTTCATCGTCAATCGATGGGAGCGGTACAATGAGTTTCCGCGCTTGCTCGCGCAGAAACCCGGTCGTCAGTTGGTCAATTTCCTCGTCCCACTCCTCCAGATTAAATTGCTCCTCGGACCGCAGCGCGTCACGCGCATCGCGGTCACCTTTGGCTTTGAGCAGCGTCTCCCATTTCTTCCGGAAGGTGATGATAGTCTTGGCCCGCCCGCGCTGAAGCCTGGCGAG
>JBEBWH010000257.1:0-5047 GCA_040392305.1 Bradyrhizobium sp.
CGAGCCCGAGCTGAAGATCATCGACGTCTTCATCTGCAAGCTGCGCAAGAAGCTCGCCAACGCCTCCGATGGCCGCAACTTCATCGAGACGGTGTGGGGCCGCGGTTATGTGCTGCGCGAACCCAACGAGGACGAGGTCCGCATTCCGGCCTGATCGGACCGCGAACTCCTCCTTCGCCTGAAACAGAAAACCCCGCCAGCGGCGGGGTTTTTGCTTGGTGGACGGGCCGCATGGCGGGCCGCCGACGCCGCAGCGCCGATCGGAACCCCTAGCGCCGCCGCAACGCGAGCACGGCTTCGGCCTGCGGCGCAGCCGGAACCAGCGAGGGCGCAGCAACCACATTGAGACGATAAAGGCCCCGCCGCTGCGGCCAGGGCTTGAACACATCGCTGAGGCCGATCACCGTTTCCGCGGCGCCGAGCGCCAGCACGCCGTCCGGCTCCACCGCCGCCGCCAGCCGCAGCAGCATCCGCGCCTTGGTGGCCTGATCGAAATAGATCAGCACGTTGCGGCAGAAGATGAGATCGAACGAGCCGAGATGGCTGAAGTCGTGCAGCAGGTTGAGCTGACGATGCTGCACCATGGCGCGGATGTCGGGATTGATCTGCCACAGATCGCCGACCTGCCTGAAATATTTGACGAGGAGCTGGATCGGCAGACCGCGCTGCACCTCGAACTGGGTGTAGATGCCGGCCTTGGCCTTCTCCAGCACGCCGGCCGACAGATCGGTGGCGAGGATCTCGATGCGCCACCCCTTCAGCAGTTCCCCCATCTCCTTGAGGCACATTGCGAGCGAATATGGCTCCTGCCCGGTCGAACTTGCCGTGCACCAGATGCGGATCGCGCGCCGCTCGCCGCGGGCCTGCATCAGCATCGGCATGATGGCGCTCGAGAACAGGTCGAATGGAATCCGGTCACGAAAGAAAAAGGTCTCGTTGGTCGTCATCGCCTCGATGAGGTCGGTCGCAAGCTCGGGAGCACCCGCTTTGATCTTGTCGATCAGCCCGCGGATGCCGTCGAGCCCGGCGCGGCGCGCCAGCGGCAGCAACCGGCTTTCCACCAGATATTGCTTGTCGGCGGACAGATCGAGGCCGGAGCGCTCCCTCACGAAACAGCGGATATAGTCGTATTCGTCAGGGGTCACGATCGGTCTCCCGCGAACAGCCTGCTCAACCGCGGGGCGATCGCATCGAGCGGCAGGATCGCTGCGCACTGACCATCCTGCGCCACCGCGCCCGGCATCCCCCACACCACGCTGGTAGCCTCGTCCTGCGCGATGATGCTGCCGCCGGCGGCAATGATGTCGCGGCCGCCGCGCTTGCCGTCGGCCCCCATTCCGGTCAGCACCACGCCAAGAGTGGCGGCCTGCCAGACCAGCGCGGCCGAAGCGAACAGCGGATCGACCGCCGGCCTGCAGAAATTGATCGGCGGGCCGTCATCAAGCGCGATCACGGCATTGGCGCCCTCGCGGCGGACGCGCATATGGTACTTGCCCGGCGCAAGATAGATGCGCCCCGGCTTAATGACTTCGCCATCGACGCCTTCCAGCGCGGCCCTGCCGCTGACGCGCGTCAGATGTTCGGCAAGGATCGTCGTGAACATCGGCGGCATATGCTGGGTGATCAGGATCGGCACGCGGTCGATGATCGGACCGAGCTGCGCCACGAGCGTCATCAGAGCCTGCGGTCCGCCGGTCGACGAGCCGATCAGCACCGCGCGCGGCGCAACCAGGCTGAACGGCCGCAGCGGCGGCGGACGTCGCGGCGGCGCCTCGCGCACCGGCCCCGGCGATGGCGCCAGCGGCGGGCTGGCCTCGACGCGAATGGCGGTGCGGCGGCGCGCTGCCAGCGAACGGATTTTGCCGATCAACTCGTGCCGGAAAATCTCGGCATTGCCCGCCGTGCGGGTGCTTTCCGGCTTCGGGATATAGTCGGCGGCTCCGAGCGCCAGCGCGCGAAAGCTGATCTCGGCGTTCCTCCGCGTCAGCGTGGAGGCCATGATGACGACCAGATCGGGCTTCTTCGCAAGCAGCAGCGGCAGCGCCGAAATGCCGTCGAGGTCCGGCATCTCGATATCGAGCACAACGACATCGGGATCGACGCGCTCGATATGATTGACGGCGTCGCGGCCGGTCCGCATCGTCGCGGCGACGACGAAGTCCGGTTCGGTCTCGATCCAGCGCGAGATCAGCCCGCGGATCACCGCGGAATCGTCAACCACCATCACCCGCACGGAACCGGAACGGACAGGTTGCGGGGTAACGGATGGCGGCGCGGCGATAATGATCATGAAACTCTGTACGCTTCGCTGGCTGACCGGATCAGATCAATCCAACTTCATGGAATTTGGCAGTCACGATGTCCTTATCGAAGGGCTTCATGATGTATTCGTTGGCGCCGGCATGCAGCGCCCGCGCGATATGCGCGACGTCGTTCTCGGTCGTGCAGAACACCACCTTGGGATGTTCGCCGTTCGGCATGCGCCGCAGATTGCGGAGAAACTCATAGCCATCCATGACGGGCATGTTCCAGTCGAGCAGCACTGCATCGGGCAGCCCCTCGCGACAGACCGCCAGCGCCTTCTCGCCGTCCTCCGCTTCCATGATCTGGAAATCGAGACCCTCGAGAATCCGCCGCGCCACCTTTCTGATGACACTGGAGTCATCGACAATCAGACACGTCTTCATTGCTACCTCTGCTTTCTCATTCTCCGCTTCTTCTTTTTTTCATGTTGCTTCAGGCGGCCATCGCCTCGCTCGAAATCTCAAGCACGCGATCGACGTCGAGAATGACGAGGAGCTGGCCGTCGAGACGGTGAATGCCGGCGGTGACCTTGGCCAGCCGGGGATCGAGATTGGCCGGGTTCACCTCGCGGTCGTCGTCATGAAGTTTGAGAACTTCCCCGATCGAATCGATCAGCAATCCATAGGACTCACCGCGCAGATCGACGCCGACCGCCATCGGCCGCTCCGAGGTATCGCTCGCCGGCAGGCCGAGCCGCGACCGCATGTCGATCGCCGTGACGATGCGGCCACGCAGATTGAGCAAACCCGCGACATCGGCGGAAGCCAGCGGCACACGGGTCAGACGCTCGGGCATGAACACATCATGCACCCGTCCGATCGGAAGGCCGAACAGCTGTTCGCCGATCATCGCGGTGACGTATTCGGTGACGCGGTTTTCATCATTGGCAATGCGCATGCTCATCTTGGTTTCCTCAGGCCGCCCGGCTGGATTCGGTGGTCTGCTCCTTGAGCGCGGCGATCAATCCTGGCCGGTCGAACTTCGCGACATAATCGTGGAAGCCGGCCTGGCGGCCCCGCTCGATCGCGGCCGGAGACACCATCGACGACAGCGCAATGATCGGCGTTGCGGTGAGCGCCTGATCGGCACGGACGGCTTCGGCGAATTCGAAACCGTTCATGTCCGGCATCTCGATATCGGTGAGGATGACGTCGATCCGCTCGCCTGCGCGCAGAGCATCGAGCCCTTCCTTCGCGTCGTTTGCGAGGCGGACCTGATAGCCGGCCGCGCGCAGCACCGGCGCCAGCATATTGCGGAAGAACGCGGAATCGTCGACCAGCAGCACGGATTGCGCGCCGGAGGCCGGGCGCATGTCCTTGCGCGTGAACCAGTCAGCGAATGCCATCGGCAGGAAGTGTCCGACGTCGATCACCTCCGTCGCCTGCCCCTTGATGATGGCCGAGCCGAGCGTGCCGTTGCCGGCGCCGGCGACCTCGATATGCAGGTGCTCCTCGACGATATCGACGATCTCATCGACCACGAGCCCCATCGAACGGCCGTCATCGGTGAACACCAGCACCGACTGCAGGCCTCCGGTGTGGATCTCGACGCCGTCCATGCGCACCAGCGGCATCAGGCGCTCGCGATACTGCACCATGTGGCGACCGTTGGAGAACTCGATCTTATCGGCGGCGATTTCCTCCAGACGCGTCACGAGTTCGAGCGGCACCGCTTTGGGCTGCGGCGATCCGGCGCGGAAAACAAGCAGCGAGGTGCGCGATTCATTGGTGGAGGCCGCGCCCGTCTCGGCGCTGTCGGCCAGGTCGCGCGCCGTCGCGGCGGCCGCGCCCAGCGCATGCGCGATGCCGTTGGGATCGAGGATCATGATCACCGCGCCATCGCCGAGAATGGTGTTGCCTGAAAACATGCCGATATGGCGCAGCTTGGTGGACATCGGCTTGATGACGATTTCCTCGGTGTGAAACACGCCACCGACCACGATGCCGAAGGTCTGACTGCCGACCTGCATCACCACGATGAAGTTGTTGTCGCTATCGGCCGCACTCTCGCCGATCTTCAGCAGGCGATCGAGATAGATCAGCGGCAGCAGCTTGTTGCGCAGCCGCAGCACCGGCGTGTTCTTGATCAGCTCGATGCGATGCTCGGAATCGGCGCGCGCCCGCACCAGTTCGACCACCGCAAGCTGCGGAATGGCGAAGCGATCGCCGGCGCATTCGACGATCAGGGCCGACACGATGGCGAGCGTCAGCGGAATCTTGATGGTGACGCTGGAGCCTTCTCCGCGCACCGACTTGACGTCGATGGTGCCGCCGATCTGGTCGATATTGCTGCGCACCACATCCATGCCGACGCCGCGGCCGGATACGCTCGTCACCTCGGCGGCAGTGGAGAAGCCCGGCGCGAAGATGAACTTGTGAATCTGGGCCTCGGTCATGGCGTCGAGCTCGGCCTCGGTGGCCAGACCGTTGGCGATCACCTTGGCGCGGATGCGCGCGGTATCGAGGCCGCGGCCGTTGTCGGCCACGCTGATGATGATGTGTCCGCCCTCGTGATAGGCCGAGAGGCGGATCGTGCCCTGCGCCGGCTTGCCGGCTTCGATGCGTTCGGCCGGCGTCTCCAGCCCGTGATCCGCCGAATTGCGGACCATATGGGTGAGCGGGTCCTTGATGAGATCGAGCACCTGGCGATCGAGATCGGTGTCGGCGCCGTGCATCTCCAGTTCGATCTGCTTGCCAAGCTCGGCCGCAAGGTCGCGCACGATGCGCGGCAGCTTCTGCCAGGC
>JBEBWH010000258.1:0-5021 GCA_040392305.1 Bradyrhizobium sp.
TATCTCGGCGCGCTGGTCAAGACCATCATGACCCGCTGCATCCAGTGCACGCGCTGCATCCGCTTCGCCGCCGAAGTGGCGGGCGCGCCGGAGATGGGCGCGATCGGGCGCGGCGAGGACATGGAGATCACCACCTATCTCGAAAGCGCGCTGACCTCCGAGATGCAGGGCAACCTCGTCGATATCTGTCCGGTGGGCGCGCTGACCTCCAAGCCTTACGCCTTTGCGGCGCGGCCGTGGGAGCTCGGCAAGACGCAGTCGGTCGACGTGATGGACGGCGTCGGCTCGGCGATCCGCGTCGATACGCGCGGGCGCGAGGTGATGCGCATCCTGCCGCGCGTCAACGAGGCGATCAACGAGGAGTGGATTTCCGACAAGACGCGTCACATCGTCGACGGCTTGCGCACGCAGCGGCTCGACCGTCCGTATCTGCGCGAGAGCGGCCGGTTGCGTCCGGCCTCCTGGCAGGAGGCGTTCGCGGCGATCGCTGCGCGGGTGAAGCAGGCCGACGCCGGCCGCATCGGCGCCATTGCGGGCGATCTCGCCGCGGTCGAGGAAATGTTCGCGCTGAAGGATCTGCTGGCGCGGCTCGGCTCGCGCAACGTCGCGATGCAGGGCGCGGCGGCCTTCGACGCCAGCCTCGGGCGCGCCTCCTATGTGTTCAATCCGACCATCGCCGGTATCGAGCAGGCCGACGCGCTGCTGATCGTCGGCTCCAATCCCCGGCTGGAAGCGACGCTGCTCAACGCGCGCATCCGCAAGCGCTGGCGCTCGGGCCAGCTCAAGGTCGGTGTGATCGGCGAGCGGGTCGATCTCACCTATGACTACGACTATCTCGGCGCGGGGCCTGAGACGCTGGCGGAACTGGCCGACGGCAAGCACTCCTTCGCTGATGTGCTGAAGAAGGCCCAAAGGCCGATCGTGCTCGTGGGTGCGGCTGCGACCTCGCGCGTGGATGGCGTTGCGATCCTGTCGCTGGCCGCCAAGGCGGCGCAAAGCGCCGGCGCGGTGCAGGACGGCTGGAACGGCTTCGGCGTGGTGCATGACGCGGCCGCGCGCGTCGGCGCGCTCGATATCGGCTTCGCGCCGGAGGCGGGCAGTCTCGACGCCGCGAGGATGGCGGCGGGCGGCATGGATGTCCTGTTCCTGCTCGGCGCCGACGAGATTGACGTCGCCGATGGTGCGTTCGTCGTCTATATCGGCACCCATGGTGATCGCGGCGCGCATCGCGCCGACGTCATTCTGCCGGGCGCGGCCTATACCGAGAAGGCGGGGCTCTACGTCAACCTCGAAGGCCGCGTACAGATGGCCAACCGCGCCGGTTTCCCGCCGGGCGACGCCCGCGAGGACTGGGCGATCCTGCGCGCGCTGTCGGATATGCTGGGCCAGCGGCTGCCTTACGACTCGCTCGGCGCGCTGCGGCAGGCGCTGTTCAAGAGCGTGCCGCATCTGATGCGGCTCGACCAGATCGCGCCGGCGGATGCGGGCGCGGTGGCGGCGCTGGCCAAGCGCGGCGGCACTACCGACAAGGCGCCGTTCGCGGCGGCCTTCAGCGACTACTATCTGACCAACCCGATTGCGCGCGCCTCCGCGGTGATGGCGGAATGCTCGCGGCTCGCCTCCGGGCGGGTGCTAGCGGCGGCGGAGTAAACGACCATGACGTTCGCCGAATTCTGGACCGCCTATCTGTGGCCGCTGATCATCATGGTGGCGCAGAGCCTGCTGCTGCTCGTGGTGCTGCTGGTCGCCATCGCCTACATCCTGCTTGCCGACCGCAAGATCTGGGCGGCGGTGCAGATCCGGCGCGGCCCCAACGTGGTTGGGCCGTGGGGCCTGCTGCAGTCGTTCGCCGATCTTCTGAAGTTCGTGCTCAAGGAGCCGATCATTCCGGCGGGCGCCAACAAGGGCGTGTTCCTGCTCGCCCCGCTCGTGACCTGCGTGCTCGCCATGACGGCGTGGGCGGTGATCCCGGTCAACCTCAACTGGGTGATCGCCGACATCAATGTCGGCATTCTGTTCATTCTCGCCATCTCGTCGCTGTCGATCTACGGCATCATCATGGCGGGCTGGGCGTCGAACTCGAAATATCCGTTCCTCTCGGCGTTGCGCTCGGCGGCCCAGATGGTGTCGTACGAAGTCTCGATCGGCTTCGTCGTCATCACCGTGCTGATGTGCGCCGGCTCGCTCAATCTGACGGCCATCGTGCAGGCGCAGGATACGGCTTACGGCATGCTCGGCTGGTACTGGCTGCCGCTGTTTCCGATGTTCGTGATCTTCTACGTCTCGGCGCTGGCGGAAACCAACCGGCCGCCGTTCGACCTGGTGGAGGCGGAATCCGAACTCGTTGCCGGCTTCATGGTGGAATATGGCTCGACGCCGTATCTGCTGTTCATGCTCGGCGAATATGTCGCGATCTGCACCATGTGCGCGCTCGCCACCATCCTGTTCATGGGCGGCTGGCTGTCGCCGATCCCGTTCGCGCCGTTCACCTGGGTGCCGGGCATCGTCTGGTTCTGCCTCAAGGCGCTGTTCTTCTTCTTCCTGATCGCCATGGCCAAGGCCATCGTGCCGCGCTACCGCTACGACCAGTTGATGCGGCTGGGCTGGAAAGTGTTCCTGCCGCTCTCGCTGGCGATGGTGGTGATCGTGGCCGCCGTTCTTCATTTCACCGGGCTTGCTCCGGCATGAGGGTCTCATGAGTATCGCAGCCGCATCGAAGTCGCTGTTGCTGAAGGAGTTCGCGGAGGCATTCGTCCTCACCATGCGCTACTTCTTCAAGCCGAAGCCGACGCTCAACTACCCGTTCGAGAAGGGGCCGATCTCGCCGCGTTTCCGTGGCGAGCACGCGCTGCGCCGCTATCCCAACGGCGAGGAACGCTGCATCGCCTGCAAGCTGTGCGAGGCGATCTGCCCGGCGCAGGCCATCACCATCGAGGCCGGCCCGCGCCGCAACGACGGCACGCGCCGCACGGTGCGCTACGACATCGACATGGTGAAGTGCATCTATTGCGGCTTCTGCCAGGAGGCATGCCCGGTGGACGCCATCGTCGAAGGGCCGAACTTCGAGTTCTCCACGGAGACGCGCGAGGAGCTTTACTATGACAAGGCCAGGCTGCTCGCCAATGGCGACCGCTGGGAGCGCGAGATCGCCAAGAACATGGCGCTCGACGCGCCTTACCGGTGAGGTGAGCGGATGATCCTGCCCGCGCTGTTCTTCTACCTGTTCGCCGGTGTCTGCGTCGCGTCCGCCGTGATGGTGATCGCCTCGCGCAATCCGGTGCACTCGGTGCTGTTCCTCATCTTGACCTTCTTCAACGCGGCGGCGCTCTTCGTTCTGCTCGGCGCGGAATTCCTCGCGATGATCGTGGTCGTCGTCTATGTCGGCGCGGTGGCGGTGCTGTTCCTGTTCGTCATCATGATGCTCGACGTCGATTTCGCCGAGCTGAGGTCCGGCTTTCTCAACTATCTGCCGGTGGGCCTGCTCGTCGCGGCGATCTTCCTTGCCGAACTGCTGATGGTCGGCGGAAGCTGGATCATCAGCCCGCACGCGGCCAAGACGATCACCGCGCCGATCCCCGGCGATATCACCAATACCGAAGCGATCGGGCGTGTGCTCTACACGCGCTACATCCATTACTTTCAGTATTCTGGCCTGATCCTGCTGGTCGCCATGGTCGGCGCCATCGTGCTGACGCTGCGCCACAAGGCAAACGTCAAACGCCAGAACATCAGCGTTCAGAACGCTCGCTCCAAGGCCAACACCATGGAAGTGCGCAAGGTGCCGTTCGGGCAGGGGCTTGAAGATGTGCCGCCACGGGAGGCTGCGGAATGACCATCGGACTAGGCCATTACCTCGCGGTCGGCGCGATCCTGTTCACGCTGGGCATTCTCGGCATCTTTCTGAACCGGAAGAACGTCATCATCATCCTGATGTCGATCGAGATGATCCTGCTCTCGGCCAACATCAACTTGGTGGCGTTCTCGGCGTTCCTCGGCGACATCGTCGGACAGATCTACGCGCTTCTGGTGCTCACCGTCGCGGCGGCGGAGGCGGCCATCGGGCTCGCCATCCTGGTCGTGTTCTTCCGCAACCGCGGCTCGATCGCCGTCGAAGACGTCAACGTGATGAAGGGTTGAGGCGGGGATGATTGAGGCCATTGTTTTCCTGCCGCTGATCGGCGCGATCATCGCCGGGGTGATCGCGCTGGCCGGGGCGCATGCGCGCAACCCCAGCGGCGACACGATCGAGCATGCCGGCCATGGCGATGATGCGCATGGCGGGGGGGGGCACGCGCACGCGGCCGTTGCCCACGACGAGGATGGGCATGACGACCATCACGCCGCCGAGCCCGCGGCCGCCGGCTCGCGCGCGGCCGAGGTCATCACCACCGCGTTGCTGCTGATTTCCGCGGCGCTGTCGTGGGTCGTCTTCGTCAATGTCGGCTTCATGAAGCAGGACACGGTGGTGCCGCTGCTGCCGTGGATCATTTCCGGCGACCTCAATGTCGCGTGGTCCCTGCGCGTCGATACGCTGACGGCGGTGATGCTGGTGGTCGTCACCTCGGTGTCGTCGCTCGTGCACCTCTATTCGATCGGCTACATGGACGAGGATCCGCATCGCCCGCGCTTCTTCGGCTATCTGTCGCTGTTCACTTTCGCCATGCTGATGCTGGTGACGGCCGACAATCTCGTGCAGCTGTTCTTCGGCTGGGAAGGCGTTGGCCTCGCGAGCTATCTGCTGATCGGCTTTTGGTACAACAAGCCGTCGGCCAATGCGGCGGCGATCAAGGCGTTCGTCGTCAACCGTGTCGGCGATTTCGGCTTCCTGCTCGGCATCTTCGCCATCTTCATGCTGGTAGGTTCGGTTGATTTCGAGACCATCTTTGCAGCGGCGCCGGGACTGACCGGCAAGACCATCAACCTGTTCGGCTGGCAGGCCGACGCGCTGACGCTGACCTGCCTGTTCCTGTTCATGGGCGCGATGGGCAAGTCGGCGCAGTTCCTGCTGCACACCTGGCTGC
>JBEBWH010000259.1:0-5002 GCA_040392305.1 Bradyrhizobium sp.
CGCGGTCGCCGCCGGAGGGCTTCTGCGCCAGATTGGCCTTGACGCCGCGCAGCCACTCCTCGGCCCGGGCCTCGCCGTAATGGGCGACATAAGCCGCGAACAGCGCGTTGTTGTAGATGTGCTGGCCGGAGCGGCTGCAGATCTTGCCCTTCCACTTCGGATCGGCCAGATCGTCATAGGTCAGCGCGGCGTCCTTCACCCGCTCCTTCGAGACGTAGAATACCCGCGCGCGCATCGAGATGCCGTACCAGTGGCCGTTGGGATCGCGATACTGCGCCGGCACGATCTTCTCGGCTTCGGCGGATTTGATCGGCTGGGTGATGCCCGCCTGAACCATCTCGTCGATGCGGCCGATATCGACGGTCATCACCACGTCGGCGGGGCTGCTCTCGCCTTCGGCCTTGATGCGTTGATCGAGCCCCGAACTGGCGGAGATGACATTGACCTTGATGCCGGTGTCGGCGTTGAAGGCGTCGATCAGCGGCTGCAGCAGCTTGCTTTCGCGATAGCTGTAAAGATTGACCTCGCCTGACTGCGCCAGCGCCGGACCAGCGCCAAACGGAATGGCGGAGAGGGAGAGAGTGAGCGCCACGGCGGCAACACGAAATGCAGGCATGGGTTCGGCTTCCGGGTGAGAGTGTGGGTGCATGCTGAAGGGCATGTTCTCGTTTTTGTAGCCGAGCGGTAGCGTCGGCTCCCGGTGGCGAATAGTCGCGAACGCCCCTGTTTAGATATATTCCAAGGATTCCTTGGTCATCCGGTTGAAGCAGTCCCCGCGGCATCGGCGGCGAATGCGACTTCGATCAGCGCGCCGGATTGCGGCGCGTTTTTCAAGGTGAAGCGCGCCCGATTGGCTTCCGCGAGCGCGCGGGTCAGCGACAGGTTGATGCCGGAGGTGTCGAGCGGCGAGGGCGCGTCCGGCGCGGGGCGGTGGAACGGTTCGAGCGCCGCCGCGAGGGCATCCTCGGTGAGGCCACTTCCGGTGTCGCGAACGCGCAATGCGATCGTATCGTTGTCGCTGAGCACCGTCGAAACGATCACCTGGCCGCCGGCATTGGCGAGATGAATCGACGCGCCGATCATGTTGAGCACGATCTGGCGCAGCGCATTGGCATCGGCCGTGACGGGTGGCAGCGCCTGCGCCAGCGAGGTGCGGATGATGACGCGGGCGCGGCTCGCCTGCGGCTGCAGCGCCGCGATGGCCTGTTCGGCCACCTCATTCAGGCTTTGGCTGGCGAAGGAGAGTTCGAACTGGCCGCTCTCGATGCGGGAGAGGTCGCGCAGGTCGTTGATGAGCGTCGCCGCGCGTTCTGCGGAACTGCGGATGTCGCGCACGCAGGTCAGATAGCGCTCGTCGCCGATCGGGCCGAAGCGTTCCGCGCTCATCACTTCGGTGAAGCGGAGGATATCGTCGACCGGCGGACGCAGCTCATGGCTGATCCAGGCGACCGCATCCGTCCTGGCGCCGGTGGCGCGCTTCAGTTGCCGTTTGAGGTCGAGCAGTTCGCGTTCGCGCAGACGCTCGCCGCCAATGTCGCGGAACAGCGCCAACAGTCCGTCGTCGCCGGCGCGGACGAGCGTCATCGCCAGCGGATGTGGTGCGCCGTCGCGGGTGCGGCCCAGAACTTCAAGTCGGTGCGGCGTCGGTTGCGCCGGGCCAGCGAGCTGCGCCCGCAGATCGGGATGGCTGTCGGGCGCGAGCAGGTCGAACAGCGTCAGCGTTTCGGCGCGGTCGCGATCGAAGCCGAACAGCTGCGCCGCGCTCTGGTTGGCGGCGTCGAGGCGGCCAGCTGGGCCGCACAGCACCGCGCCATCGTCAAAGGCGTCGAGCAGCGCGCGCAAATCGGGAACGCTCGTCGTGGCCGCGGCCGGCCTGTCGGCCTCGGTCGTCTCTGCGATGGCGTCCGCCGGATGGGTCGGGTTGTTGGGGGTGTCCGCCGGACGCTGCTCCAGCCGCTCCGAGAGCTGTCGCGCCAGTTCGTTGAAGGCGTTGTTTTCGATCGCGCTCAGCGCCGGCGATGTTGCGGCGTTGCCGGCTGCGGGTTGTGCCGGCGCGGTCTGAAGATGCTCGGGCGGCTGCACTGGCTGATCGGGCATGGCGTTTGGCGGCGACGATAGCGGGGCGGACGCCTGCGCGCCACCCGCCTCGTCGCGCCGCTGCGCCGTGAGCCGCGCCAGCCCCTCGATGTCGCGACAGACGCCGAAGCCGCGATAGCCGAGAAACCGGCGATTGTTGTCATAGAGCGGCAGCGCCGACAGCTCCACCGGCAGCCGCATGTCGGTGCCGTCGAGCGGCCACATCACGGTGACGCCGCTCCATGTGCTTTGCGTGGCGACCGCCCTGGCGACGTGCTCCTCGGGGTCGAGACGGAATGCGGCGTTGATCTCCTGCCACGGGCGGCCGAAGCCGGCCGCGGTCATGATGCCGATCAACCGGGCGAATTCATCGCAGCCAAACGAGAACCGCCCTTCGGCGTCCATCTGCCAGAGAAACCGCACCGGGCGGCGGAACGTAGAGGGAAACGACGCGGTCGGAATCGCGAGGGGTGGCGGCGGGGCCTTGGCCGTCGCGATGTCGGGGGCGGCCGCCGGGGCCGGACGATGGATGTTCTCCACCGCGAGTTCGGCGAGCTCCGGCTCCACGGCGGCGGTCTCTTCGATGATCTCGATCGTTTCGGTCTCGGTCAAAGGCGCAATGTCCCTGGCGGGCGGGAACGGCTCGGCGGGTTGTTCCGATGGTTGGGCGCGGAAGTCTGCGATGAAGTCGGGCGAGGGCGTGCCGATCAGCGCGGCGGTCGCGCCCGAGCCGAGGCGGTGAAGCGTGAGCGTGCCGGCGCGTCCCCGCAGCACGGCCTCGCCGTCGCGCAGCGCGGCTGCGCGGGCGTCGCCAGAATCGATCGCGGCAAGATCGGGGACGGCATCGGCCAGTGCCGCGGCGGCGCGGCTTGCGCCTGCGAGCCTGCCGTCGGCGGTGAAGGCCAGCACCGCCGGATCGAGGTCGCCCACCAGTCGTTGCAGCAGCGCGGAAAACGACAGCGGCGCGCGTTGCTCGACTGCGCTGACGAGTAAACCCACCGTCTCGTCGGCCAGCACAAGCCGCCTGCAGGCGCAGGTTGTCAGGCCGCCGAGCGGCGCGCCGAAGCCGCGCAGCCGCTCCAGCCGTGGTGCGGCGGCGATGCGGGGAGCAAGCAGGACCATCTGCCTGCGCCGCAGGTCGGTGGGCTCCAGCGGCCGCCCGGTCAGTTGGGCCGCATTGGAGGCGCCGAGAACCGCGACGCCCGCCGGATTGGCCCATCTGAGAGCCGTTCCGTCTGCCGTCCACAGCCAGACCGGATGAGCGCTGATGGCGGCGTCCGTCAGCGCAGGGTCGGGCAGGCCGAGCAGTCTGGGCAGGCTGTGCGTCATCGCGCCTCGGGGGCTGTCGGCCGGGCGACGAAGTGTCCGGCGCTGAAGGTTGACGTTTGCGAGGCCGTTTCGATCCGGCCTGGCGCGTATTCCGGTCTTGAGCCCGCATATCGCGGCAAACCCGATAGGTATTGTGCCGTCCGCGCCGCGTCCATGCCATTCGGCGGCCGCAGCGTGGCAAAGTGGCCGATAACCTTAACCTGCCTGTCATGCGGGCGAACCTTCACGGCGCTCACGGTGTTGTCATGTTACAATTCCGCGACGAAGGCCCACGATGGCCGAACGGGCGGGCATCCGCCGTCATACGGCTGATGCCATCGCACGCGACATTGCCGGACGATCGTGGCCGGTCAGGTCCGCCGGCTGCAACAACAGGAGTGGCGAGATGGCTGAGAGCGAACGGGAACGCTTCGAAATACCACAAGATTTGCGGACGATGGCGGAAGCGAGCTTCAATCAGGCGCGCAAGGCGTTTGAGACGTTCGTCAACGCCACCCAGCAGGCGGCCAGCACGATCGAGGGCCAGAACGCGGCGATGCGGGCGAACGCCAAGGATATCAGCGCCAAGGCGATAGGTTTCGCCGAAAAGAACGTGCAGTCGTCGCTCGATTATGCGCAGAAGCTGCTCGCCACCAAGGATGTCGCCGAGATCATGCGGCTCCACAGCGAGTATGTGCAGAACCAGATGCGGGCGCTGACCGAGCAGGCGAGCGAAATCGGGCAGGCGATCAGTCGCGCCGCACTGGACGGCACCAAGCCGAAATAGCCCCGCGTTTCGGAAGGATTGCCGGGATACAACCGCGCCAGCGGAAGCTCTCGCGACGCAATAAGATATTGCGTCGCAAAAGTCGTTCTGTTCTAATTTCGGATCGTAACCGGGAATGAACGGCAGGCCGTTCGCCCGGCGGAGAGCGGGCTTTTCTGCACGAGGCCTGAAATCCATCTAAGATTTGGGGACTGGAACTGATGAACGAACCCTTTTCGGCTGCTGCGCCGTTTGCCTTCGAATTTCCGGAAACTGTCCGCGCATTTGCGGAAACCGAGGTTGCCGAGGCTCGAGAGCGCTATGCCAAGCTGAAAAGCGCCGCCGAAAGCGGCAACGAGGCGATCGGACAGGTATTCGAATCGGCGACGCGCGGCGTCGGCGTCTACACCGCCAAGGTGATGGAACTGAGCAAGACCAATACCGAGGCCGCTTTCGCTTTCAGCCTCAGCCTGATGGCCGTCACCTCGCTGCCGCAGGCCCTCGAATTGTGGGGCACGCGGACGCGCAGCCAGATCGAGACATTTGTCGAGCAGTCGCGGCAGCTTGCCGAACTCGGCCAGAGCGTGGTGGCGGAGACGGTCGCGCCGATCAAGGAGACGGCCTCCAAGACGCTCGGCAGCGTGACCTGAGACGACGCGGGCCGGCCGCTGCGCGTCGTCGCGCATTTCGGTGCACCATGTGTTCAGCCCGCTTGCCAAAGCGGACCGCAGCCCCTACGTTCCGCCGCAATCGGCGGGCTTGCGCAGCGCCCGCCTGTCGGTTTATGTCCGGCACCGATGCAGTTGTAGCTCAGTTGGTTAGAGCGCCTGTCTGTGGAACAGGAGGTCGGTG
>JBEBWH010000260.1:0-4995 GCA_040392305.1 Bradyrhizobium sp.
GGCTCGGCGTCACCGACTACAAACATCACGAACGCGGGCTTGAAGACGCCGACGATCCCGCCAGCGACGGCATCCACCAAACGTTCACCGACCGCGCGCAGGAGGGCCGCGCCGAGGTGCAATTCACACCCTACAATCTCGGTTTCGGACCCGTCACCACCGCCGTCGGCATTCAGGCGGGCCATCAGGACCTGACCGCATCGAGCCCGGAAAATCCGGGCGCGCTTTATAACGGCCTGTTCGATCCCAACAGCAATACCCGTGTCGCCGGCTACGTCTTCAACGAAGCGCAGTTGTCGGCCACGACGCGTGCGCAACTCGCCGGTCGCATCGAGCACGTCAGGCTGGACGGCACGATGCCGGACTTCCCGGCCGACTTCATGCCCGACGGGACATCACAGTTCGGCATCGCGCGCAACCTCGCCTTCACGCCGATCAGCGGCAGCATCGGGCTGTTGCAGGATCTGCCGGGCGATCTCGTTGCGAGCGTCACCGGGCAGTATGTCGAGCGCGCGCCAAAGCCTGCCGAATTGTTCTCACGCGGCGGCCACCATGCCACCGGTACGTTCGATATCGGCAATCCGAACCTCAAGATCGAGGCCGCGCAATCCATCGAAGTGGGACTGCGCCGCGCCAAGGGACCGTTCCGGTTCGAGGCGACGGCGTTCTACACCCGCTTCAGCAACTTCATCTATCGCCGCCTGACAGGCGCTTTCTGCAACGACGATTTCGCCTCGTGCCACACCCATGATCACGATCATGACGATCACGGCGGTCACGACGACCATGGAGACGATCACGGCCACGGTCACGCGCATCATCTCAATCAGGCGGTCTACAGCCAGCGCGACGCCATCTTCCGCGGCGGCGAATTCCAGGCGCAGCTCGACATCGGTCCGGTGCTGAACGGCATCTGGGGCATCGAGGGGCAGTTCGACGTGGTGCGCGCCACATTCACCGATGGCACCAACGTGCCGCGCATTCCGCCGGTGCGCCTCGGCGGCGGGTTGTTCTATCGCGATGCCAACTGGCTCGCGCGCATCAACCTGCTGCACGCGTTCGCGCAACGCAACATTGCGGAGAACGAAACCGAGACGGCGGGCTATAACCTGCTGCGGGCGGAGTTGAGCTACAATACGAAGCTTGCGTCATCGCCGTTCGGGCCGCGCGAGTTGAGCGTCGGTGTTGTCGGCAACAACCTGCTCAACGAGCAGATCCGCAACGCGGTGTCCTACACCAAGAACGAGGTGCTGATGCCGGGCCTCAATGTCCGGCTGTTCGCCAACCTCAAATTCTAGAGCCGCGCCGGAGCGTCAGAACGATGCTCCGGCCGCCTCTCAATCCATGTAACGCCAGTCCGGCCGGATCGGGCCGGACACATTCTCGAACGCGCCCTCCTCCAGTTCGGCAACCAATAGCCGCGCCGGATCGACCGGACCGGGCATGGTGGCGCGACCTTTGGGAATGCGCTTGAAGCCGACCCGGCCGTAATATTCCTCGTCCCCCACCAGCACGATCAGCTTGTGGCCCTTGGCGCGCGCGTCGTCGCGGGCGCGGTCGAGCAGCGCCCGGCCGATGCCGCGGCTGCGGAACGGCGGCTCGACGGTCAGCGGGCCGAGCAGCAGCGCCGGCGTGTCGCCGATGCAGATCGGCAACTGCCGCACCGAGCCCACAAGCAACGTGCCGATCCAGGCGGTGAACGACAGGTCGAACAGGTGGCCGACATCCTCGCGCAGCCGGTAGGCGCTCAGCACGAAGCGGCCGGGACCGAAAGTGCGCTCGTGCAGCCGCTCGATGGCGCGGGCGTCGTTCGGGGTTTCGGCAAGAATGGTCAGGGACAGGTCGGTCATCTGCACATGTCACAAAGGAGGATGCGAGGGCCTAGCATCTGGCCGCCATCGGGTCCATCGCCTGCCGGTCGATTTCAGCTCCATTCGACGCCCGGCTGCGTCTGCTCCAGCGCTTCGGCGATGCGAAGCCGCGTGCCGCGGGTCGTCTCCGACGGCAAGGCGGCGGGATCGAAAAAGCCGCATTCCGCGATCTCGCGGTTCGGCCGCGGCACCCCCTGCTGGCGGAAGTCGCGCACGACATAGACCGCGACGTGATCGCGCCGCGAAACATGGCGGTTGAAGAAAATGCCATGCAGCACGGGCGCGCCGGTCAGCTCGATATTGCCTTCCTCGCGGACCTCGCGGGTCAGCGCCTCAAGGCAGGTTTCGCCAACCTCGACGCCGCCGCCGGGCAGGTGCCAGCCCGACACATAGCCGTGGCGCACCAGGAAGACACGTCCGCCCTCATCGAGCACCAGCGCCCGCACGCCGAGGGTCGCGCCGCGCGAAAAGCGCCAATAGATATGCAGCACCCGGCGCAGCAGCGGCTCGAACCGGCGACGCATCCGCCCCTCACTCATCGCGATATCCGTTCTCGCGCGCCGGCATTCTCAACCCCACTCCGCGGGCTCTTGCGCAGCCCGGCACATCTTGCCAGAAAGCCGCTCTGAGACGCTACACGCCGCATAGCCCTATGCCGACGCCCCATGCCGGGGCCGACGGACACGATGAAACCCTTTGTCCTCGCCCATTTGTCCGATCCGCATCTCGGCCCCCTGCCGCAGCCGCGCCCGCGCGACCTGCTCGGCAAGCGGGTGTTCGGCTATCTGAACTGGACGCGCAACCGCCGCCGCAAGCAGCATGGCCCCGTGCTCGATACGCTGGTCGCGGACATGCAGGCGCAGCAGCCGGACCATATCGCCGTCACCGGCGACCTCATCAACCTGTCGCTCGCGGAAGAGTTCGAACCCGCCCGCGAATGGCTCGGCTCGCTCGGCGCGCCGCACGACGTGACAGTGGTGCCCGGCAATCACGACGCCTATGTGCGTGCCACGCGCCACCGTTTCCAGCGCGACTGGGCCGACTTCCAGCGCGGCGACGACGCCACCGACGGAAGCATCGCGACCTTCCCTTTCGTGCGGCGGCGCGGGCCGCTCGCCTTGATCGGCGTTTCGACCGCGGTGCCGACCCCGCCCCTGATGGCGACCGGCGAATTGGGCGCGCGCCAGCTGGAGGCCATCGACCATCTGCTGCCAGAACTGCAAGCGGAGCATGCCTGCCGCGTGCTGCTGATTCACCATCCGTTGCAGTCCGGTCGCGACCGATGGCAGAAGCGGCTGACCGACGCGCCCGAATTGCGGCGCATATTGCGCAAGCATGGCGTCGAACTGGTGCTGCACGGCCACGACCACCGGCATTCTCTGATGTGGCTCGATGGTCCGGATCGCGCCATTCCGGCGGTCGGCGTGCCGTCGGCATCCGCGTCGGCGCACAGTCGGAAAGACCCGGCCGCCTACAATCTGTTCTCCATCAGCCACGATGGGGACTGGCGCATCGAAATGGCAACGCGCGGGCTGAAACGCGCGACGGAGCCGGGGCAGGATCATGCGCCGGCAGTCGTCGAGCTTAAAGGCCGAACGCTGCTGCGCCCGGCCTAGCTCCCGTGCACCGCAAGACAATGCGGTCCGATCATTCGCTAAAGCGCGCGCAGCGTCGCGATCAGGGCAAAGCCGAACAATGCCGCGACCCCGACCGCAAAGCCGAACGCGAACGTCCAGACCCGGCCGGACGTAACTGCTGACGCGGGCATCACGGCGGGCGCGGCGGAAGCGGCGACGGGCGCAAGTTCGATCGGCGCTGCGACAAACGGGGTCGCGCTCAAGGCCCGCTCCCGTTCCACCATCCGGCGCGCGACATAGTCGGTGACCGCCTTCACCATGACCGGAACGTCATGGCTTTCGGCCAGCACGATACGGCCGAAGCGGGTGTCCTGCACCAGCCGGTACAGCCGCTTGTCGCGTCCCATCACGATGTGGGCGACCACGTCGATCCACAGCCGCGGCGTATCGCCCTGGCTGATGCCGCGGTCGAAAATATCGACCTGATCGGGCACCTCGGCGAAGACCGGATCGAGCGCCTCGTTCATGATTTCGAGACGCGCCAGTTCGGCATCGCGCAGATCGACCACGACGGCGGTGCGCTCGGCCGCCTCGATGCGGGCGCGGCGCAGCGCATCCTTCAGCCGGAGCGGCTGGGTGGTGCCGCGTTGCAAATCCCGTCCGGCATTGCGGTCCGACATATCGTGGCTGCCTCTGGCGCGGTGATTCGTTGCAACCGCTTCATTCGGTTAACTTATCAGCAACCACGATGGCCGCAAAGGGGCGCTGGAACCCCGTCCCCATGCAAACGGCCCCGCCCGGTTTTCCGGGCGAGACCGCATGCGGCATCCTCAGGCTTCCTCGATGGATGGACGCCGGACCGCGAGCGCTCCGGCATCCGTGTCTTGCGGTCAGACGGCGACCCGCTTCGGCTCCTCGACGATCGAGAACCGCACGTTGCAGCGATGGCGGTTCTGTTCCGACACCGCGCGCCAGGCGTCCTCGGCCTCGCGGCGGGTGGCGAACGGTCCCTCGACCTGCGCCGTGCCGGGCTTCAGCTTGTGGAAGTTCAGCGAGCCGAACTCGCCACCGACAACCCAATAGTGCGTACCGTGCATAGGAGCCTCCTCCTGCTCGTGACTGCGGACCGGTTACTCGGCCGCCTGGGATTTGAACTGTGCCGCCTCGGTGGAGTCGTCCAGCGCGGTGGTGGACGACGTGCCGCCAGTGATCGTGGTCGAAACCATGTCGAAATAGCCGGTGCCGACCTCGCGCTGATGGCGCGTCGCCGAATAGCCGTGCTTTTCGGAAGCGAACTCGGCCTGCTGCAGGCGGGAATAAGCCGCCATGCCCTCGGCCTTGTAGCCGCGCGCCAGTTCGAACATGCCGTGGTTGAGCGAATGGAACCCCGCCAGCGTCACGAACTGGAACTTGTAGCCCATCGCGCCGATCTCGCGCTGGAACTTGGCGATGGTGTCCTTGTCGATATTGGCTTCCCAGTTGAACGAGGGCGAGCAGTTATAGGCCAGCATCTTGTTCGGATAGACCTTCTTGACCGCTTCGGCGAA